>PLZL01000229.1 GCA_003152145.1 Limisphaerales bacterium | reverse complement strand
ATGCGGTGATCAGCCGACTGCACGGCCAGATTGGCGGAGCCATGGGAAATGATACCGCCGACCAGGTGCAGGAAATGATTAAAAAAGCCGGCGGCATCACCCATTCCATCTGGACCAGAATGATTGGAATTATCACCATCCTGGTGGGTGCCACCGGGGTGTTCGTCCAGTTGCAAAAGTCATTTAACATCATCTGGGAGGTGAAGGCCACGCCTTCCAAATCCGGCATCTGGACCCTTCTTAAAGCCCGCCTCTTTTCATTCGGACTCGTCCTGTCCATTGCATTCCTGCTACTGGTTTCCCTGGTGATCACCGCCATCCTCGCAGCCATAAGCAAGTGGATGGAGGCTTACTGGCCAGCCTATGTCATGTTCCTGTTCCAGACCGCCAATGGTTTGATCTCATTTTCCATCATTTCCGTCCTGTTTGCGCTGATGTTCAAAATTTTGCCAGATGCAAAAATAAAATGGCGGTATGTGTGGGTGGGGGCGTTCCTCACCGGTTTATTGTTTGAGATCGGCAAGTTTGGATTGGGATTGTATTTTGGAAAAGCGGAACCCGGGTCCCGATATGGCACCGCCGGGTCGGTGATCCTCATCCTGCTTTGGGTGTCTTATTCGTCCATGATCGTTTTCTACGGCGCCGAATTCACCAAGGCATATGCCGATCACTATCACGGCACGGTGGCGGCGGGAAAAAACGCAGTAAAAAAACCCGGCCGTGAAAGCTGATGCCGCCGTTGGAGAGGAAATTGACTCGCTCGCGCCCGCTCACTCGGCCCTGCGGGCCTTTTTGCAGCCGCACAGAGGCGCAAAGGCACAGAGGGGTGTCCGGGCTAAATCCACACAGTTTTCGGCAAAATATGGTGAGCGTTTCCCGGCGCTTCCCGGCATATAAATGCCAAATTTATGTCAGACCACCGCATTCACAGTAAAAAACGAAGTCTCTCCCCGCATCAAAAGCAAATCCGGGCCTGGACCGCATTGTCAGTGGTCGTCGGCTTCCTGTTTGCCGCTGCGGTTTTATGGTTGGTGAACCGGCAAAGTTTTTCCGCCCACTAAATCAATTTAGGCGACGGGGGTTTGCCGCAGAGCGGACAGCGCGATGACCCTGCCTGTTTTTCCCCGGCTTCAATCCGTGTTGATCCGTGTGAATCCGTGGTTCAACTTCTTCCTTCCGGCGGATTCATTCTTCGATGCGCTTGACGAGCACGGAGATTTCGCCGTTTTCATCGGTCTGGATGACGGCGGGTTTGCCGAACTTGACGACGAAGGTGGACTCCAAGCCGACGCTCATCTGCGAGTAGGAGGACGAGGCGGACGGCCCGATGCCGACGGTGCCGGTCACGTAAGGCACGGTGCGGCCCAGAAACAATTGGAGCCTGCCTTTCTCGTCGTTGATGGCAAAAAGCGTGCCGCTGAACTTGAGCGTGACGGGAACGTCGTTGTTGTTGATCTTCACGGAATTTTTCTGGATGGTGTCGAGTTCGAAGCGGCCCTCGGTGGTCAGCACTTCCAGAGACTTCGGGTCGCTTTTAGGCTCCTTCCACTCGACGCGGATGAGGTAGTTGACGGGGTCCCTGGCGGGGGCAACGGCGGGCGGCGCACCCGGAGGCGGTAAAGCCGGACGCGGCTGCATCGGCATGGGCTGTGATTGGCACGCGAAGGCGATCAGCAGGGCAACGAGAATCAGTGGGTATGTTTTCATGGCGACTATTGGTTCAAGTGAGTTGGTTTAAGCGGCACACGAAAGCTTAACACCGCGAACGGGGAGGAGTTGCGGAGCAATATGGCAGTTCATGTTGACATTGGCAGATTTCATTGCCAGCGGAACGCCGCCNNGGCGGCAGCAGGGTGCAAACGAACGCTTCTGCCGCGTGAACGCGGCGTTCCATTCAGCACTCCTCTTTGTCTTCTTGATGTGCCTGTGTAATTAAACTGCTATAGTTTGCAACCACGGATGAACACGGATTTCTTTGTGCAAAGAGGTGCAGAAGGCGCAAAACATTTTAACCACGGATTTAACCGCCAAGGCGCGGAGGAAATGGATTTTTATTTTTACTTCGCGGAGAATGAAAGTGCCGTCGTGCTCTTGAAGGTTTCTCCCGGACGGAGAATGGTTGAGGGGAAGTTGGTGTGATTGACCGAGTCGGGATAATGCTGGGTTTCCAAGCAGAACGCGTGGGGGTTGCCGGTGTAGAGCTGCACGCCGGGCTGGGTGGTGCGCACTTCCAGCACCCGCCCGCTCAGCGGGTCGCGCGCCCGCGCGGCCAGCACCAGTGATTTGCCGCCGCCGTTGATGACGTAATTGTTGTCATAGACGCCCGCACGGGGCTTGAGCTGGTCCGCGCGCGCCCCGATGAGCGCGGGCACGGTGAAATCCAGCGGCGTGCCCTTGACCGGTGCGATTTCGCCGGTTGGAATCAACTGGGCATCCGCGGGGGTGTAATGGTCGGCGTTAAGCCACAGTTCCTGGGCCTGCACGTCGCCGTAACCGGCCAGATTGTAATAGGCGTGACAGCACAGATTGACCGGCGTCGCCTTGTCCGTGGTGGCTTGGTAATCGAGCCGCAGTTCGTTGTCGTCGGTCAGCGTGTAGGTGATGCTGGCGGTCAGATTGCCGGGGTAACCTTCCTCGCCGTCCTTGCTGAAGTAGGTGAGCCGGACCGCCGCTTCGTGTTCGCCCGACGGAAGCATTTGGGCCTGCCAGACCTGCCGGCCGAATCCTCTGCGCCCACCGTGGATGGTATTTGACCCGGCATTGGCGGCGAGATGATATTCCACGTCGTCGAGTGTGAACCGGGCATTCGCAATCCGGTTGGCGACCCGGCCGATGACCTGCGCCTGGGCGGTGAAAGTATTGTGCAGATAAGCGTCGAAAGAATTGGTGCCGAGGACCACGTTGGTGAAGGCACCATGGCGGTCGGGCGCCTGGATTTCGTTGATCATTGCGCCCAAGGTCATCACTTTCACGGCCATTCCCTTGGCGTTGCGCAGGGTGAATTGCTGAATGGTTGTGCTGTCGGGCATTTTGCCAAAGTCGTGTTCCTCGATCCGCGTCAGCGATTCGGCGCGCGCGGGGTCAAGGGGAGCGGCCAATGCCAGCAACGTCAGCAGGGAAAGACCAGGTGACAGGCGCATGTGGTTCTACAAATATGCCGCGTCCACGGCGCTGCGGCAAGCGGAACCATTGGCGTGACAACGGGAAATTTAGGCTGAAAATGGGTTTCTTGACCGTTGGTGAGAATGTTCTACCGCACAGTTGGTTTACTTTTCAGTTCCAAAGCCTTCGCCAGATTGCCTTGCGCGTCGGCGTAATCCGGTTTGAGGTGGATGGCTTCCTGAAATTGGCGGATTGCTTCGTCAGTTTGGCCTTGGTTGAGGAGGCCGATGCCGAGGTAGTTGTGCGCCTCGGCGTAATCCGGTTTGAGGCGAATGGCTTCCTGAAATTGGCTGTTCGCTTCGTCAATTTGACCTTCCCTGCCAAGGGCGATACCGAGGTTGTAGTGGGCCAGGGCGTTATCCGGATTGAAGCGAATGGCTTCCTGATATTGTTTAATCGCCTCGTCAGTTTGGCCTTTGTTGAAGAGGGCAACGCCGAGGTTGTCGTGGGCGAGGGCGAAATCCGGTTTGAGGCAGATGGCTTTCTGGTATTGACTGATCGCCTCGTCGGTTTGGCCTTTGTTGATGAGGGCGTTGCCGAGATTGTAGCAGGCCTCAGCATCATCCGGTTTGAGGCGGATGGCTTTCTGGTATTGACTGATCGCCTCGTCGGTTTGGCCATTGCTGATGAGGGCGTTGCCGAGATTGTAGTAGGCCTCAGCATCATCCGGTTTGAGGCGGATGGTTTCCTGATATTGGCGGATTGCCTCGCCGGTTCGGCCTTGGTTGAGGAGGGCAAGGCCGAGGTCGGTGTGCGCGATGTCATTGTTCTTCGTGATTTCGAGCGTATGAGTCCACAGCGATTCACTGTTTCGCCAATAAGAAGTTTGCGCCCGCGCGCAGAAAATCAAAGCAACCAGAATGATCGTGGAACAGCCGCCCAGCACCACCCGGCGGTGACGCAAGCCGGCGGACAGATCCGCCACCGCCCAAGTCAGCAACAGATACAGGCCGATCTGCGGCAGATATGTGTAACGATCCGCCCGGGCTATGCTTCCCGCCTGAATAAACCCAATCATGGGCACGAACATTCCCAGATACCACAGCCAACCGACCAGAAAGCAGGGATGCCTTTGCCGCACGACGAACAGGACTGCCGAAATGAAGACCAGCAGGATGACCGCCCCAACCACTTCCCACAATGGCAATCCTCCTACCGGAAAAGGATACACAACCGCCAGCTTCACCGGGTAGACCATCTGCCAAATGTAGGTAACATAGGAAACCACAGCGTTCGAAATCTGGAGAATTCTTGGCAGACTCTTGTTGATCTCGAAAGACGGGCTGTCCCCAATGGCTGCCTGCACGCAGGCGGNNTCCAGCAGCAGCAGCACAAACGGCAGTGTCATTAGCGTCGGCTTTGACATCAAGCCCAGCGCAAACAGAAGCACCACAAGTCCATAACGGACAAACGACCACGGACGGCGCGCATAGCGCACATAAGCCCCGATGGTGAGCAAGAAGAACACGCCATGAAGCATGTCCTTGCGCTCCGACACCCACGCCACCGATTCCACGCGCAGCGGATGGATCGCAAACACTGCGGCCACAAAGGCGCTCCGCCAAAGCGCGCCGGTCATCTGGCGCAGAACCAGAAACAGAAGAATCGCCACTGTGGCATGCAACAGCACATTGGTCAGATGATGTCCAGCGGGCGCCAGCCCATAAAGCTGGCAGTCCAACATGTGCGACAGAAAATCCAGCGGGTGCCAGTAATCCGACTGGCTGAACTTGAACGCCCACAAAATGCTTTTCAGGGTCAGTCCGCTTTTGACCGCCGCATTGTCATACACGTGTATATTGTCGTCATAATTGACAAACTCGTGATGCAGCGTCTGGCCGAAGACCACCCAGACAATCGCCGCCAGAAAAATGCAGACCCCGGGAACCATCCAGCGGTCATTCAAGCCAGCCGGACGGCATTCGGATTTCGGCGGGCAGGGGTCTGCTGCTCCCGGTTTTTCACCGGCTGGCAAAACGGGCGCTGTCGAACGCACGGCAGGGGCGTTTTCCGCCTTAACTTTCTTCTCTGATCTTCGACTCATGCGGTTGAACGCATGATTACCGGCTTTAAATCCGTTCGCAAGCGCGCTTGCGCCCACACGCCGCGACCACTAATGAATGGCACCCCTAAGCGGATCTTCCCGGCTTAATCGATCGTTATCCTCGATCAACAAAGTGTCTCCCGTATTCAGAGTTTTCAGCAATTCACCCAAGGCGTTTGATCTGTTTTTGCCCTTCCAAGCTGATCCGCCTCTGTCGCGAAATGATTTTTCGGAAAGCGTCAAGCCGTTCTTTGCACAGTGATCCTTGGCCATCTGTTCTTGACGGCGTTCACTGTCCCCCCATTCTTGTGGCGGGCTTGAAAATCTGATGTAGGAGTATGCCAGATCGCTTTGTTGCATGAGGTTTTATATTGGCCGATTGGCAATAAGTTAGTTTATGCATTTGATCAGCGAGAAGTGGAGGCTGCGTTGTCCGCGCTTCCATTATTTCATGAGCTGCTCGGATTTCGATTTCGCGGGGTGAAAGATGTGGTGACGCCAAGAGTGGGACAGGCTTCCAGCCTGTCATTTCTGATCCCAGTCAGGCTGGAAGCCTGACCCACTCTAAATTTCTTCGTGTTCATCCGCTTCATTCGTGGTTAAATTCCCGCGCCCATGAACGAGTGGAACATCCAGTCCCGCGCATCGGCGTGCGAGGCGTGCGCCCAGCCGTTTGCCGACAAGCAATCGCTGCACACATTGCTCTTTGACGAGCACGCGGAGCAATTGCGCCGCATGGACGTTTGCGAAGCCTGCTGGCAAAGCCAGTTCAGCGATGGCGCGCGCGAGCGCAAAGGATTCATTTCGCACTGGCAGGGCATTTTTGAACTGCCGCCGCCGCTGGTGGACGCCATCC
The DNA here is from genome assembly GCA_003152145.1 of Limisphaerales bacterium. The sequence goes on along the minus strand of PLZL01000229.1, from coordinate 18,846 downwards.
GGAAAGAGACCGCTGAGACGCTGTTGCGCAAGCTCATCGAGCAAAACGACCCGCGTTCCGCGCCCGCGGCCTTCATTCTCGCAGTGATGCTTGAACGCAAGCGCATCCTCAAGGTGAAGGAGCAAATCGTCCACGACGGCCGGCGCGTGTTCATTTACGAGCAGCCGAGGACGGGTGACATATTCACCATCGCCGACCCGGATTTGCGGCTGGACCAACTTGAAGCCGTCCAGCGCGACGTGGCTGCGTTGCTCGAACATGGCTTGAATCCGCCGCCGGCCACGAGCGAAACCACCGCGCCGGCGGCGGCACAAGATGCCGTTTCTGAAAGCCAAACCGCGCCGCCAGTCGAACAACCGGCTGCGAATTAAATTCCGTGTCCGACGTCGCCGCACTTCAAACCCGTCTCGGTTACAAATTCCGGGACGAAAATCTGCTGTGCCTCGCGCTCACGCACCCGTCCGTCGCGCACGAAAGCGGCGTGGCGANNCCGCGCACAATCAGCGGCTGGAATTTCTCGGCGATGCGGTGCTGCAACTCATCCTGACGCGCGAGCTTTACGAAAAATTTCCCGGCTCCGACGAAGGGCCGCTGACGAAGGCGCGCGCCAAACTCGTCAACCGCCGCGCGCTGGCCGAGCGAGCGTGTTCGCTCGACATCGGCGCGCATCTGATTTTGAGCCGCGGCGAAGAAACACATGGCGGGCGTGAACGTCCGTCTGCGCTGGCGGATGCGTTTGAGGCGCTGCTCGGCGCGATTTTTCTGGACGGCGGTTTTGAAACGGCGCGCGACTGTGTTTTGCGCGAGTTCAGCGCGGCGCTGGCACCGACCTCGGTGGCGGGGACGCCAACCATTGAAAATCCAAAGGGCGAGTTGCAGGAATTTTTGCAGGCACGCTCGCCGCACGCGCCGAAATATCAAACCATTTCCGCCACCGGGCCGGACCACGACCGCTTGTTTGAGTGCATTGTGCAGCACGGCGGCGTCGAACTCGCGCACGGCTCCGGCAAAAGCAAAAAAGCCGCCGAGAGCGACGCGGCCCTGGCGGCTTTGAAAAAATTGCGCGGGGAACCGGAAATCAAGGCCGGTTCTTGAGCAAGTCGCGGATTTCGGTGAGGAGCTGCTCTGTCGGAGGGGGCACCGTGGGTGCGGCGGCTTCCTTTTTGATGAGCGCGTTCATGCCTTTCACGAGCAGAAACACGCAAAAAGCGACGATGCCGAATTCAATGATGGTGTTCAGGAAAACTCCGTAGTGCATCACGACCGCGTCCTTGCCGTCGGGCGTCGTGGCTTCCTTCAACGTAATCGCCAGATTCTTGAAATCCACCTTGCCCAACAACAATCCGATCGGCGGCATGATGATGTCGTTCACCATTGAGGAGATGATTTTTCCGAACGCCGCGCCGATGATGACACCGATGGCGAGATCCACCACGTTGCCGCGCATGGCGAACGCCTTGAATTCCTGAATAATTTTCATGGTTGGTTTCCTTTCACGATCTAGCATCCAGCGAACGAGTTCCTTTTCTGTTGTTGTGAGAGGGCGATTCATTTCAATTTCCCCATCAAACTTTTGGCGCGGCGGACCCAGACGCGGTCGCGTTTGCGTTGGAACGTCGGCGCGTGCTGGTCGTCGCTGACGACATCCTTCACTTCCGCCCGCGCCAGCTCCGGCTGGTTTCTAGCGAGGTAAAGTTCGGCCAGTTGCACCTTGGCGCGCGGGTAGGAATGGCTTTCGGTGACCTGCAGCCAGATTTTCATCGCGGCTTCGGTTTCGCCGAGTGCGGTCAGCGTTTCGGCCAGTGCCATCATCGTGTAGCCGTATTCGTGATTGGGATTTTCCGCGATGACGCCTTCGAGCAACGGGCGTGCCTCGGCGGCGCGTTTTTCACGCAGCAGGCACTGGCCGAAATGAGCGCGGGTGTCAATGTCCTGCGGGTCGCGTTCCATCGCGGCTCGGTAAGAGGCCTCGGCCTTCTCCAATTTGCCCTGCTGAAAATAAATGTCGCCGAGTTGCGAATGGTGGTGCGCCTTGTCGAGATGATGGATTTGAGCCTGAAGCTGCTTGATGCGCTTGCGGTCGTGCGCGCCGGGCAGCTCAAATCCGCGCGTGACCGATGGGGCGGCGGCGCGATAGACGAAGAAGAAGTAAAGAAGCGCCGTGATTCCCCAGCCGATAAAAATGAAAACTGCCCACAGCCATTGGCCGTTGCGGACGGCGTGAATGAACATCCAGACCTGAAACGCAAACACCAGCAGCAGCCAGAAGTTTTGAATCAGATAATCAATGTTCAGCAAATTTGAAATCAACGAGGCGAACATGGCGCAGAGAGTAAATTAAAAATTAAAAATTAAAATTAAAAACCGCCAGTTTTGCGTAGCGGCGTCTCGGCAGAGCGCCGCCAATTTCAGAAAATCGAAAAGTGCGGCTTTCCGCCAAAAGCGGCTACGCCGTTTTGCAGAGGTCTCTGAATTTTTATTTTCAATTCCACCCGCTTTTGCGCTAAACGTCGTAAATGGTTTCCCAAAAAACCGAAAGGGATTTGCGCCGCGCCTACACACTCATGCGCGCGCGGGCCGGCCACCAGCATTGGTGGCCGGGGGAAACACCGTTTGAAATCTGCGTCGGCGCAATTCTGACGCAGAACACGGCTTGGACCAATGTCGAGCGCGCCATCGCCAATCTCAAAGCGGCGCGCGTGCTGGAACCGGAGAAGTTGTTTGCGTTGCCGGAGGCGAAGCTGGCGGGACTGATTCGTCCTGCCGGTTATTTCAACGTGAAGGCACGGCGCCTGCGGTCGTTTTTGCGCGTGCTGGTTGGAAATTTCGGCAGCGATTTGGGAAGGTTTTTCGCAGGCGAAACTTCAGTCGTCCGCGAACGGTTGCTGGCCGTCAATGGCATCGGTCCGGAGACGGCGGACAGCATGTTGCTTTACGCCGGCGGCCATCGCAGTTTCGTGATTGACGCCTACACGAAGCGGATTTTTTCGAGGCATGGGTGGAGTCGGAAAGCGGAAGGCAAAAAATCAAAGCCGGGCGAATACGATGAATTGAAGGAGCTTTGCGAATCGGCGTTGAATCAAAAGACCGGGGCGGCGCGGCTGGATTACTGGCAGGATTATCACGCGCAACTGGTGATGGTCGGGAAGCATTATTGCCGGACGCGTGCGCCGCGTTGCGACGAATGTCCGCTCAAGCCGCTGTTGCCGCGGAAAAATTGACCGCTTGTTTTCGCCGCGTTTCCCGATAAGTTTTGCGCCGTCGCCCTTGAATCCGACACTCATCATCGTGCCGACCGTCAATGAACGGGAAAACCTCCCGCGCATGGCGCAAAAACTTTTGTCGCTGCCGGTCGCCGTGGATCTGCTGGTGGTGGACGGCAATTCATCGGACGGCACGGCGGAAATCGCGGACGAACTCGCCGCGAAACACCCGCAGATTCATGTCCTGCACGAGCAGAAAAAAAACGGGCTGGGCCGCGCCTACATCGCCGGATTCAAATGGGCTTTGGAATATAAATACGAATTCATCTTTGAGATGGACGGCGATTTTTCGCACAACCCGGACGACGTGCCGCTGTTTTTGGACGCCTCGAAAAGTGAAAATGCCGACCTCGTGCTCGGCTCGCGTTATTCCGGCGGCATACGCGTCGTCAACTGGCCGCTCAAACGATTGATGTTGAGCCGTTGCGCGGGCATTTACGTCAAGGTGATTACCGGAATGCCGTTCACCGACCCGACCGGCGGCTACAAATGTTTCCGCCGCCGCGCGCTCGAAGCCGTCAAACTCGACGAAGTCCACTCGAACGGATACAGTTTTCAAATCGAAATGACGCACCGGCTGTGGCGGCAGGGAATGAAAGTCGTCGAAGTGCCGATCACGTTCACCGAGCGTGTCGAAGGCAAGTCCAAACTTTCGCGCGGCATCGTCACCGAAGCATTTTGGATGGTCTGGTGGCTGTGGCTGCAAAACGGCTTGCGCCGCTGGCCGCGCAAAAAGGCGTGAACATTTTGGCCGCCGGTGCGTCCAATCCAGAACGAAAGGACATTTGCCATGAAAACAAATTGGTTCGCAACATTGTTAATCGCAGTTTCAATCCTCTTTTCCGCCGCGACAACTTTCGCGGCTATGCCGAAAGCCGGCGACGCCGCGCCGTCATTTGAAGGCCAGGATCAGGACGGCAAAACCGTCAAGCTCGCCGACCTGATCGGCAAAAAAATCGTGCTGCTGTATTTTTACCCGAAGGATTTCACCGGCGGCTGCACGAAAGAAGCCTGCGGGTTCCGCGACCGCATGGGCGAGTTGCAGACGAACAACGTGGAGGTCATCGGCGTCAGCCACGATTCGGTGGACAGCCACAAGAAGTTTGCCGACGCATACAAATTGAACTTCACGCTGGTGGCCGACCCGGACGGCAAAATCATCGCCGCCTACGATGCGAAGATGCCCGTGGTAAGCATGGCCAAGCGAGTCAGCTTTCTCATCGGGCTGGACGGGAAAGTTGTCCACGTGACCGACGCGGGCAATCCCGACATCCATTTCAACGAGATGAAGGACGCGATTGCCGGGTTAAAAAAAGGTTGAAAAAGACTGGCTGAAGTTATTTAATACAAATGTGAGCATCTTCAAAGTCAACATCGTTGCCTGCAATCCCAAACGCGAAGAACAGACCACGCCGCCGTTGGAAGCGCTGGTGGACACGGGCTCTGAATTGACGTGGTTGCCCGCCGACGTGCTGTTGAAAATCGGCGTGCCCCCCCGCCGAAAACGCGCTTTTCACACCGCGACCAAGCAGGCCATCGAGCGCGACGTTGGCTATGTCATCCTGCGCTCAAACGGTTACGAAACGGCGGACGAAGTTGTTTTTGCCGGGCCGGGCGACATGACGCTGCTCGGTGTCCGGACACTTGAAGGCTTCGGCGTCATGGTGGACAACATCAACCACCGTTTCGTCGCCACGACGACACTCGCGGCGTAAAGATTTCCTGCTCCAAAATCCCGCCTCGTCAAACAGGCTGTTCGGAATTAAATTTGCCGCGTGCAGTCGTGGCTGAACAACGGCCTGATGGCCAAGGTGCAGGAGTTTCTCCGCCGGCACTGGCGGCGCGCGCTGCAATTGCGCGAGAAGCTGACGCTCAAGGAGGAGGCTTTTCACCTCGTGCTCGCCGGCGTCGTTGGCGTCATTGGCGGGCTGGTCAACCTGCTGTTTTATTACGCGGTTCACCTCCTGCAGCCGGGTGACCCGGTCGAAGTCGCGGAACAGTTGTCGGATTGGGAGCGCGTCTTGGTGACCACGCTCGGCGGGCTGGCGGCGGGACTGGTGCTGCATTTGGGGTTTCGTCTCGTCGGACCGCAAGGCTCAACCAATCTGCTCGAAGTTGTCGTTGCCGGCGACGGGCGGCTGCCGTTCCGCACCGAATTCGTCAAAACCATTTCCGCCATCATCAGCATTGCCACCGGCGCGTCCATCGGGCGCGAAGGCGGCATCACGCAACTGGCGGCGACGCTCTCGTCCAAGCTCGGCCAGTTCGCCAAATGGCCGCCTTATCGGCTGCGGTTGCTGGTCGGGTGCGGCGCGGCGTCCGGCATCGCGGCGGCCTATAACGCGCCAATTACCGGCGCGATTTTTTCGGCGCTCATCGTGCTCGGCAATTTTTCGATGAACCTTTTCGCCCCGCTGGTCTTTTCCTCGGTCATCGCGGCGATGGTGTCGCGCAGCATCTTCGGCATCGCGCCTTGGTATCAAATCCCCCCGTTTCCAGCCGCGACGCTGCCGCAACTGCCGTGGTTCGTGCTGCTCGGCGTAATTTGCGGCGCGGTCGGCGCCTGTTTTTTGAAATTGTTGCGCGTCAGCGACGAGCAATTCCGCAAGCTGAACTGGCCGGTTTATCTCCGGTTGACATTGGCCGGTTTTGTCGTGGGCATCATTGCCATCGGGTTTCCCGGTGTCTGCGGCAACGGCTATTCGGTGACCAACGACATTCTCCACGAAAATTTCCCGCCGGACGCCTGGCCGCTGCAAATTCCGCCCGCAGCCTGGGCGCTTCTGTGGCTGGCCGGATTGTTCCTCGCAAAAATGCTGGCGACCTCGGCAACGGTCGGCGCGGGCACGGTCGGCGGCGTGTTCACGCCCACGCTGTTTCTTGGCGCGGGCGCGGGCGCGCTGTTTGGCGGCGCCCTGCATCAGTCCGGCCATGCGGCGGACGTGCCGGCGGGCGCGCTCGCTCTTGTCGGGATGGGCGCGACGCTGGCGGCAACGACGCGGTCGCCGCTGCTGGCGATGATTTTAATTTTTGAATTGTCGCTGGATTACTCGCTCGTGCCGCCGCTGATGCTCGCGTGCGTCGTTTCCATCCTCGTGGCGCGGCAAATGCACGGCGAATCGGTCTATACCGAGCATTTGCGCGTCAAGGGCCTCGCGCTGGGGCGGGAAACAAGCCGGCCCGGCGCGGTGATGGAGCAAACCGTCGGCGATTTCATGCACGCACCCATCGCCCCGGTCCGGGAAACCACGCTGCTCCGGGAAATCGCCGGCCGGTTTCTGACCAGTCCGAATAATTTTGTTCCGGTCGTGGACGCGCAGCGGCGGCTGCTCGGTGTGGTGGCATTGCAGGACTTGAAGGAGTTTTTGAACAACACGCAGGAGTTGGAAGGCGTCATCGCCAGTGACGTGATGCGCCCGCCGCCCAAGTGCCTCACGCCCGGCCAGCGGTTGCTCGACGCGCTGCCGCTGGTGCTCGAAAGCGAAATTCGCAATGTGCCGGTTGTCAACAGCCTGAACGAAAACCGGCTCGTCGGCTCCGTGTCGCGCGCCGAACTGCTCGCCATCTTCTCGGAGGCCATCGCCGAAAAAAGCGACCCGACACGGTGAAAAATCCCTGACGATACTTCTTGTCAGGGCAACCCGGCAGGAGTAAAAACAGAAATGTCGGTTCAAAACGAATGTAAAACTTAAAACAACAAAGACAATCTGCGGCTTCGGCTGCTGTCCCTCTAAAACTGGCATTTTTGATCAAAGACAGCGCTCGAAGCACGCCCCAGGCGGGGCGTGCCGAAAGCGTTCTTTGGAAGGCATACCAGTGCCTGTCGTGGAGCGTGAGTAGTCACGCCCTATTGGTTGGCAGGCGGGATCGCAAAACCCGAAATTATGAAAACAACCGTTCAAAGTTTAATAGCGGCACTGATTGTTGCCGCTGCACTTCAAACTCACGCGCAAGGCTTCATCTATGACCAGCAATCGGCCGTGAGTCCGCTTTCTCCTCAAAACCCAGGTGTTGACTTTTTTTACCTTCAAGAAGATTCACCGTTGTTGCAATCTTTTATTCCATCGCTTTCGGCGATTGGATTTGTCCAGTTTGAGTTTTGGGACATACCCAACAACGGCAACAATGGAGCGACGGTCTATGTAAATCTGTGGACTGGTTCGACGCGGACTAATACGGCTACGTTTTTGGGTTCAACGACTCCGGTTTATATGCCGGAGGGATTCGGAAATATATATCCCGGAGTAACTAACTTTTACTTTTCGACTCCGCTTGCCCTGACTTCGGGACAGACTTACTACCTTCAACCAGTCGTTTTGTCGGGAGATGATCCGTGGGGAATAATGGTGCTTACCAATACTTATCCAAACGGTCAACTATATGGCAGCACCGGTGGATTTATTCAACCTAGTTCGGATTTATGGTTTCGGGAAGGGCTGGTTTCTGTCCCAGAGCCTTCGACTCTAGCTTTAATTGGATTAGCTAGTCTGGCGATTCTTATTTGCAGGCGGCGGTCTTTATTACGGGCTTTTACCGCGCTTGCCGTTCTTTTTCTTTTACCGGCTGCCAGTTCTATTCACGCACAGCAAGCACTCGCACCGGTTCAAGATTCAGTCGTTCAGGCGGTCTCCGACGAAGCTGGACTGACTTCGGTGTCCACAATGGCGCTGCCAAGGTTGGGAACCTTTTGGGTGATGACCGCAGGATCCAACGGCCATCTCATGGCACTGCCTTATCCGACTCTGCCGGCCAATCTGTCGGCCCTGCCGATTTATTCGGTGGCCGGCAACATTTTTATGGTGGATGACACCGGCGGCCAACTCGCATCTTCGTCCGCCAGACGGATGAACAGTGTGCAAGCGGCTTCCACCTTGCAGGCGCAAGTTCAAACCGTGGCGGGTCTCATTGAGCGGATACAAATGGCCGGCAGCGATGAAAACAACCAATCGTTTCAACCCAATGGCGTTACTTCGATGATTGACACCAACCGGCTGTGGCTGGAAGCCTCGAATGAAGTCACCAGTCTTGGGCTGCGCTTGCACAACACCGTGGGTGGCAACAATTACCAGTTGCTTTCCACGCCGGATTTGACACGCGGCTATTGGGATTTGGGCGAAATTTTGTTTTACGCTTCTGACGGTCAGGCGGATTTCTCGCCCATTCCCATGACCAACGCCATGACTTTCTTTTGGGCGCATCACGCCAATCCGGTGATGTGGATTGTGAACGGACAGGACTCCGAAGAGCTAAATCCGACCAACACCAGCGACCCCGGACATGGCGGCATCATTTACATTTTCGACGAAGGCTGGGCGACCAATGACGTGACGGTTTATTACAGCATCGGCGGCACGGCGCGGAATGGCATTGACTATTCCAATCTGACGGGCGTTGCCACTGTTCCCGTCAATCAAGGTTATGCGGAAATTGACATCGAGCCGACTGCCGACGGCTTGAAGCCGGATCAGACCATCATCCTGACGCTGATACAAAACACCAATTACCTGATTGACCCTTCATATTATTCTGCCACCAATACCCTCCTCGCCAATCCCGAGGTGTATCCGACAGCTCACGGTGACATCCAGCGGCCATGTCCAAATACATCATGGCCTATTTACTTACGTGCCGATGACCCTCGTAATTTACCATTGTCTTATATCATCCTGACTTATCCGGTTCACGGAACCTTGAGCGGCACGCCGCCTTACATGACTTACACGCCAACGAATTGTTATGAAGGTCAGGACAGTTTCACCTTCAAAGTCAGCGATGGCCAGTATGATTCCGCTCCGGCCACCGTCACTTTAATCATTTCCGACCCGGTCTATGCCAATCCGATTTCGGTTCAAACCTGTCGCGGCAGGCCGGTCGGCGTTGCTTTGAGCGGCTGGGACAACTGCGGCGAAACGTTGGGCTATGCGGTCTCCACTCCGCAGCACGGCGCTTTGAGCGGCACAGCGCCCAACCTCGCTTACACGCCCACCGGCACCAACTTCACGGGCTTGGACATCTTCAATTACGTTGTCTTCAACGGCTGCGGCGATGCCGCCACGAGCACCGTCACCATCACCGTCGACAACACCCATATTTATCCCAATGATCTAAGCGTGCTCACCGGAACCAATCAGGCCGTGGCCATCACCTTGAGCGCGGCGGACTATAATGAATCCTGCACCGCGGACACTAATTATTACACATACACCGTTGCCAACGGCCCCACCAACGGGTTTTTGAGCGGCACGCCGCCCCATCTCACCTACACGCCAACCAACGGCGAGAGCATGGATTCATTTCAGTTCACCGTCCACGACGGCGTTTGGCCAGGCCTCTATCCGGGCACCGTCAAAATCTATGCCGTCGCGGGACCGTCGTTGACCGCTGAAAATGCCGCTTGCTATCAGTTCGGGTCGGCGGTGCAACTGGATTGGAGCTTGGACGCGGCGGTGCTGCAAATGCAGCAGGAAGGCCTGATGATCAGTGATTTCGTCATCCACCGCTCCACCAATTCCGGCGGCCCCTACACGCCCATTTACACCACCCAAAACGGCGGCCAGATGAGTTATTTGGATGTCAACGCCGTTCCCAACCAGACCAATTATTACGTTGTGACCTTTGAGACCTCACAGTCCGGCGTCACCTACGCTTCGCCCGGCTCCAATGTGGCGGCGGTGATGGGGCTTGATCGCGGCTATTTTGTTCCGGCCAACGCCGTCTGGGACGTGGTGACAAATCTGGACGACCCGACCAATGTGGTCAAATTGCAGGCGCCGTTTTCCAGCGAGTATCCCAATCAATACTTCGATCGTTATCCCCTGCCGAACAGCTATTGGCCGGCGGAGACAATCCGGTCCAATCACATCGCCATGTTCATCGCCACCAACAGTGTGGACCTGTCGCGGGTGAAATACTCCATCGCCATAGACAACGACTACTGGTTGTATGTCAACAATTCAACCGGCTATATTGGCATGACAAATAATTCGGAAGCCTACTGGCCGGGCCTTCAATCCTTTCCGACGAACGCTCTGCATTATGGAACCAACGACATTGTCGTGGTGATCCGGGATGACGCCGAACCAGATTACTTCTCCATGGTCGTCACCACCAACACCTGCGGCTGGTAGGCGTTTGGATGGCGGCACCCATTCAAATGGGGGTGAGCGCCCTTGCCGGGCTTCACCCCCATGAATGCTAATACCGCTAAAAACATCCAGTCCCTCCGGCTCGCGCATCTTGCGTTAATGGTTAAAAAATCTTTTTTGCGCGCGGTTTGTCCCTAAACTTTCCCGCGTGCCTCTCAAAACCGGCGACCAGATTATCCTGACGATTCACGACATTGCCTTCGGCGGCGAGGGTGTCGGACGTATTGATGATTTCGTCGTGTTCGTTCCGTTCGTGCTGGTTGGCGAAACCGTCGAAGCCGAAATCACCGAGGTCAAAAAAAATTTTGCGCGGGCGAAATTGTTGCGCGTGGCGAAGCCATCGCCGGAGCGCGTCGAGCCGGAATGTCGTTACTTTGGCGCGTGCGGCGGTTGCCAGTATCAGCACATCGCGTATTCGACGCAGTTGCAGTTGAAGCACAAGCAGATTTCGGATTTGTTTGAGCGCGTCGGAAAAATTACTTCGGATAAGATCGCGCCGGTTGTTCCTTGTCCGCAGCCTTTCGGCTATCGCAATCGCATCATGATCCGCAGCCAGTGGAACAAGCCGGAACAGAAATTGAACATCGGTTTCGTGCGCTGGGACTGCGGGCTGGTTGAGGACATTGAGGAATGCAAAATCGCCGAGCCGGCGTTGAACGAACAAATCCGGCACGTCCGCACCCATCCGCCGCCAAAGGGCGGAATCAAGGTTGTGCTGCGCGTGCAGCCGGAAGATTGGGACGTGCCGCCGGATTCGTTCTTTCAGAACAATTTTTTCCTGCTGCCGAAGCTCGTCGGGACGGTTCGCGGATTTCTCCGCGATAGCGGCGCGCGGCATTTGATTGATTTGTATTGCGGTGTTGGATTTTTCGGCATTGAGCTGGCGGACGCGATCGAGTCGTTTGTCGGCGTTGAATACGACCAGCGCGCGGTTCAGGCGGCGCGCCCAAACGCCGCGATGCGGAGGATTTCCAACGGCGAATTCGTGGCGGCCAAGGCCGAGGAAGTTTTTTTGGGGGTTTTGAAACGGTTTTCACCGGAGGCGACGGCGGTGATTCTCGACCCGCCGCGGAAGGGCTGCCAGCCGGAAATCCTGCAATTGCTGCGCGAGACGAGGCCGGCGCAAGTCGTTTATGTGTCGTGCCATCCGGCGACGATGGCGCGGGACTTGAACATTTTGTGCGCGGATGGTGTCTTTGACTTGGCGCGCGTGCAACCGCTGGACATGTTTCCGCAGACGCAGCACGTGGAATGCGTGGCGGATTTGCGCGCGGGACAAAACCTTGCCAAACCGCGAAATATGGATTCAACTGGTTCAACTCATGGCGATGGAAACACGAACTGACCCGCGAAGGAATTTTGTCCCACGCCGGCTGCCGTGGCTGCTGGCGGCGGCGATGCTGGTGGTTTACGGGCTGACGCTGAACCGATGGGTGTCGTTGTTCAATCTCCCCTCCGTGGCGAAAATTTCCGGCTGGACGTGGCAGCCGGAGGTGTTGAGTCCCATCACCTTTCTGGCCACATGTCCGCTCCGCTGGCTGCCCGCGTCGGCGGTTCCGCTCGCGCTGAATTTGTTTTCCGCCGTGTGCGCGGCGCTCGCGCTCGGCCTGCTGGCGCGGTCGGTGGCGTTGCTGCCGCATGACCGGACGGACGCGCAGCGCAAGCGCGAAGGGAGCGATTATTCATTTCTGACGACTGACAGCGCGTGGCTGCCGCCGCTGCTGGCCGTGCTGGTCTGCGGNNGTCGTGATCTGGTCGCTGCTGGAATACCGGCTGGGCGAACGCGAATGGCGTTTGTATGTGGCCGCGTTCGTTTATGCCGCGGGGATGGCGGACGATTGGGGGATGACGGGTTTTTTCCCGCTGTTTCTGGTGGCGATTGTGTGGCTGCGCGGCTTCAACTTTTTCAATTGGCGCTTTCTGGGGCGGATGCTGCTGTGCGGGCTGGCGGGGTTGTTATTTTATCTGCTGCTGCCGCTGTTGTCGGTGGCCTCCCACAGAATGCCAGCCACCTTCTGGCAGTTGTTGAAGTTCAACCTGTCGCCGCCGTATGACGTTTTGCGCACCTACTTCGCCTACGTTTCGCACCCGCAGCAATACATTCAACAACTGTCCTTGATGCTGGCTTACCTGATGCCGCTGTTCGTGCTGGCGATCCGCTGGAAATCGTCCTTTGGCGACAACAGCCGGCTGGGTGTGGCGCTGGCCAGTTTCGTGTTTCATCTGCTTCACGCCGTTTTTCTGGTGGGGTGCGTCTGGCTGGTATTTGATCCGCCTTTCAGCCCGCGGCACAAAGGGTTTGGCATGCTGTTTTACTACTTGATGGCATTGAGCGTCGGTTATTACAGCGGCTATTTCCTGCTGGTTTTTGGAAAAAAAGTTTCACGCCAGCGGGGCCGTCAATCAGAATCGTTACAATGGTTGAATCGCTTCGTCGTCGCGGGCGTGTGGTTGCTGGGCATTGTGGCGGCGGCGGGGCTGGCTTACCGGAACGCGCCGCAAATCCGCGACACGAACGGCGACACATTCAAGCGTTACACCTCGCTCGTCGAGGAAAAGCTGCCGGCGGCGGGCGGCTATTTGTTGAGCGATGACCCGCAGCAACTGGCCCTGGTGCAGTCGGCGCTCCTGCGGGACGGGCGGGGGCGGGATTTTGTGCCGCTCGAAACGCAATCGCTGGTGGTGCCCGCTTATCACCGCTTTTTGCGCCAGAAGTATCCACAACGCTGGCCGGAAGTTGTATCGGCCACCCAGACCAACCTGCTCAACCCGTTTGGGCTGATCCAGCTTATGGCCGTGCTGGCCCGGACCAACGAGTTTTACTACCTGCATCCAAGTTTCGGCTACTACTTCGAGCAGTTTTATCTGGAGCCGCACGGACTGGTTTACAAAATGATGACGCTGCCGGCGAACACGCTGCTGCCGCCGTTGCCGGACAAAAATCAAATCGCGGAAAACGAGGCGTTCTGGACGCAAACCGCGGCGCAGGCGCTGGCGCCCAGCGAACACGCCGCCGCGCCGTCCAATCCGGACGCCCCGCGGAGTTGGGGTGAACGATGGCTGGACAAATTCCATGTGCCGCGCGAACCGAACCGGATGGCTGTTCTGGCCGGGGTCTTTTACTCGCGCAGCCTGGATTTTTTGGGGGTTGAGTTGCAGCGCGCCGGCGAATTGGAAAAGGCCGCCGCGCATTTTGAAACCGCGCTCAAGCTCAATCCCGACAACATCGTCGCCCAAATCAATCTTCGCTTCAACCAAACCCTCCGCGCGGGCCGCACGGCGACGGTGGACCTGTCCCAAACCACAACCGACCAGTTAGGCAAATACCGCACGTGGAATGACGTTTTGAACGCCAATGGGCCGTTCGACGAACCGAGTTTTTGTTTTGAAAACGGCGTCAATTTGGCGGCGGGCAACGGATTTTACCGCCAAGCCGTCGAGTCGTTTGATCGCGTCCGCGAGTTGTCGCCGGACAATCTGCCCGCGCGCCTCTGGCTCGGCCAGATTTACCTGATGGCCCATCTGCCCGGACGCGCGCTGGACGTGTTGCGCGACCCGCTGGCGCACCCGGAAAAATTCTCGCTCGTTGAAACCAATGAAATCCAACTGCACGTGCTCGCCGCCGCCGCCTATTTTCAGCAAACCAATTTCACGCGTGCTGCGGAACTGCTCGACGCCGAAATAGCCCGCCATCCGGCGGACAACGATTTGCTCGCCTCCGCCGCGCAGGCTTACCTGGTGCGCGGCCTGTTTGACAAGGCGCTCGGGGTCATTGACCGCAGGCTCCAGATCGTTTCCGACGACCCGGTCTGGCTTTACAACAAGGGTTACGTTTCCATCCAACTCAAAAATTACGACGCCGCCATCGCCGCGTTGAGCCGCGTGCTGTCGGTTCAGACCACCAACGAAAACGCGCTCTTTAACCGTGCCATCGCCAATCTCGACAGCGACCGCCTTGACGCCGCGCGCGCCGACTATTTGCGGTTGCAGCAGACCTACACCAACGCGTTCCAGATCGCCTACGGCCTGGGCGAAATCGCCTGGCGCCAGCACGACACGAACGAGGCCGCCCGCAATTACCGAATCTATCTCGCCAACGCCGACACCAACAACGGCGAGGCCAAAACCGTCCTTGAACGGTTGCGCGAACTTAAAAAGTAAATCATCCTGACCGCGCGATGCGTGTCACTCACATCATCACGCGGCTCGTCGTCGGCGGCGCGCAGGAGAACACCGTCGCCACCGTCCTCGGCCTGCGCCGGAAATCCGGCATCGAAGTCAATTTGATCACCGGCCCGACGACCGGGCCGGAAGGTTCGTTGGAGTCCAGCCTTCAGGCTGCCGGGGCAAATTTCACCATCGTCCCTGAACTCGTCCGTCCTGTTTATCCGCCGAAGGACTGGCTTGCACTGCGTCGGCTCGAAAAAATTCTGCGCGAACAAAAACCGGACATTGTCCACACCCACAGCGGCAAGGCGGGCATTCTTGGCCGTCTCGCGGCAAGGCGCACGGGTGTTCCTGTCATCATCCACACGATTCACGGCCCGTCGTTTGGTGAATTTCAAAATGGTTTGAGCAATTTCGTCTTTCGCGCCGCTGAAACATTTGCCGCCCCCGCTACGACTCATTTCGTCGTCGTCGCCGACGCGATGAAAAGTCAATACCTAGATGCTGGAATTGGCAAACCGGAACAATACACAAAGATCTTCAGTGGCTTTCCGCTCGAACCGTTTCTTGCCGCGAAGAACGATTTGGAATTGCGAAGACGGTTTGGAATCGCGCCGGACGATTTTGTCATCGGCAAGATCGCACGATTGTTCAAACTCAAAGGACACGATGACTTGTTTGCCATCGCGCCGGAACTCATCCGCCAAAATCCTAAAATCAAATTCTTTCTCGTCGGCGACGGCGAATGGCGCGGGCGATTTGAAAATCTGGCAAAAACCCTCGGCCTGGAGAAACATTTCATTTTCGCCGGCCTTGTCCCGCCCGCCGAAGTTCCGCGTTACGTCGGCATCATGAACGCGCTCGTTCATTTGTCGTTGCGCGAAGGTTTGCCGCGCGCGTTGCCGCAGGCGCTCGCGGCTGGCAAGCCGGTCGTGGCCTACGATTGCGACGGCGCGAGGGAAGTTTGTATTGAAAACGAAACTGGGCTACTTGTTCAGCCCGGCCATCATACTCATCTTGCGTTTAGAATTTTCCGATTGTCGCGAGACAAACTGCTGTGTGAACGCCTGGGAAATCGCGGTCAGCAATTTGTGCGGGACAATTTCGCCGTCGAAAAAATGGTGGACGCCATTTACAATCTCTATTTGGAACTGGCCGCCGAGCGCGGCATCCGGCTGTGAGTTTTCCATTCAATTATTTTCTCGCCGCGTTTGCGGGCGCGTTCTTGACGACGCTGCTCGCGCTCCCGCTCTGGCGCAAATGGTGTCTGCGCATCAACCTCGTGGATGATCCCGGCCAGCGCAAAATCCACGACCAACCCATTCCGCTCGCCGGCGGACTCGCCGTGCTCACCGGCATCCTGCTGCCGCTTGCTGCCGGCGTGATTCTCCTGAAAACCGGCGCGCACGTTTTGAACCAAACCCAGCCGATTGCCCATGGCCTGGAACGACGCGGGCTCGAACTGGCCACCATCGCCTTCGGCGCGATTGCCATCACCTTGCTCGGCTGGCTTGACGACAAGCACGAATTGAAACCGCTCCCCAAATTCATCGGCCAGTTGCTCGTCGCCGTCGCCGTCGCCATGGCGTGCAAACGCATCACGCTGTTCGTTCACAGCGACGTTTTCAGCTACGCCATCACGATCTTTTGGATTCTCACCATCATCAACGCATTCAATTTCATGGACAACATGAACGGCCTCTGCGCCGGGCTGGGCGCGATTGGCGCGCTGCTCTTCGCCATCATCGCCGCGGCGAACGGCGAATATCTCGTGGCCACGATTGCCTATCTGATGTGCGGCGCGCTCATCGGGTTTCTGCCGTGGAATTTCCCGAACGCCCGCGCCTTCCTCGGCGACGCCGGCAGCCACCTCGTCGGCTACCTGCTCGCGGTGATGGCCATCCTGCCGCATTTCTACACGAGGCAAAACCCGCGTCCGCTCGCCGTGCTGTCGCCGCTGCTCGTGCTGGCCGTGCCGCTGATTGATCTGGCGCAAGTGGTCATTTTGCGGACGCTCAATCGCAAGCCGTTCTGGATTGGCGACACCAATCATCTTTCGCACCGGCTTGTCCGCGCGGGTTTCAGCCAGACGCGCGCCGTGCTGCTTCTCTGGCTGGTTGCTGTGATGATTGGCATCCTCGCCTGTCTTTTCTAACCGCGGATTACGCGGATTTTTCTTTCGTGTCTTTCGCGTCTCACATAGTTAAATTTTCCGGCGTGAAACTTCTCTTCATCGGTGACATCGTTGGCCAACCGGGACGCAACGCGGTCAAAATTCTTTTGCCCAAACTCTGCGAACAGCACGCGCTAGATTTCGTCATCGCCAACGGCGAGAACTCCGCCGGCGGCTCCGGCATCACGCCCAAGACCGCCGCCGAGATTTTCTCCGCCGGCGTGGACGTCATCACCAGCGGCGACCATTTGTGGGACCAGAAGGAAGTGATGGAACTGCTCGGCAGCGAAAAACGATTTCTCCGCCCGCTCAATTATCCCGCCGGAACGCCGGGGCAGGGAAGCGGCGTCTTTGAAGTCCAAAGGCTAAAGGCTAAAGGCCAAAGTCCGATTTCAATTGCAGTCTTGAATGTGCAAGGTCGCGTCTTCATGCAGCCGCCGCTGGAAAATCCATTTACACTCGCCGCCGCCGAAGTGAAGCGGCTGCGCGAGCGGACGAAAATCATCTTCGTGGATTTTCACGCCGAAGCGACCTCGGAGAAGATTGCGTTCGCATGGTTTCTCGACGGGCAGGTGAGCGCGGTGGTGGGCACGCACACGCACGTGCAGACGGCGGACGAGCAGATTTTCCCCGGCGGCACGGCGTATCTGACCGACGCCGGGTTCACCGGCCCGCACGAAAGCGTTTTGGGCCGCGAAATCGAGCCGGTCGTCAAACGCTTTCTCACCGGCATGCCGCAGCGGTTTGAAGTGGCCAAGAACCGGGTGCTGCTTCACGGCGCAATGATTGAAATTGACGACGCCAGCGGCAAGGCAGTTAAAATCCAGCGCGTGGCGGAAGCCGTAATTTGATTTGTCAAACCTTGTGAGTTGCGTTATTGAAGCATCGTGAGCACAAAAGAATTGATCGCAAAGGAGATTGGCGCCCTGCCGGAATCCCTGCAACGCGAAGTGTATGATTTCGCGCGCTTCCTCCATCGCAAAAGCGAGGACGATTCCTTCAACGGCCTGCTCCTAAGCGAAACTGCTCTCGCCAAAGATTGGGACACGCCGGAGGAGGATGCCGCATGGGCAAGCCTGTAATCGGCGAAGTCGTTGTTTTCCCTTTCCCGCAGACGAATTTGCAAAGCGGCAAACGCCGGCCCGCCCTCGTCGTGGCCGACCTCAAAGGCGACGATTTGATTCTCTGCCAGATTACCAGCCAGGCGCGTTCCGACGGCTATTCCGTTCCGCTGACCGTTGCGGATTTTGAGCGCGGTCGGCTTGTCAGAGACAGCTTCATCCGGCCAAACCGGCTCTTTACCGTCGAGCAATCGTTGATTCTTTACGCTGCGGGGAAAGTGAAGTCCGAAAAACTCAATCAAGTCCGCGCCAAAATCCGGGAGCTGTTTGCGTGAACAATCTCCCCACCGCCATGCCGCAACGGTTTGAAGTGGCCGAAAACCGGGTGCAGCTTCACGGCGCGGTGATTGAAATTGATGATGCCACCGGCAAGGCGGTGAAAATTCAACGCGTGGCGGAAATGATTTAATAAAATAACGGAATTATCCCCTTCGCATAAGTAAATGCGGGGTTGACGGATTTTGGGCTTTAGAGGATGCTCTAAAACATGATTTGGCTTTCAGTCATTCAATACTTGTCCACCGCAGTTTTGGCGTATTTGGCATTTCACTTAACTTTTCACCCGGTGGATAAGGATGAAAATAAGGTGAAAATTGCCTACACAATTTTAATCATCGTTTGCATTTTAGCTGCTGGTGTTGTCAGTGTTTATCAGGCTATGGACACGCAGAAACAGCAAACCGAAACCGAAAGGCATTTCAACGAATTTAAAACCAATCTTCTTCAAAGTTCTGAAAATCAAAAAAAAGAGCTGAACAAACAGATAGGTTACGTCACAAATCAGTTAAACATCGTAAATGGGCTTCGACAACAATATGAAAATCTGATGGCCTATATCCTGACAAATAAATCCATCGGCCCAGATGAAAAGCAATCGGCAATAGAATCCTACAAAAAGTTTGAAGTTCTTAATTCTCAACTTGACGATTTGAACGATTGGGAAGCAAAGTTTAGATCAAAAGTGATGGAAAAACGTG
>PLZL01000310.1 GCA_003152145.1 Limisphaerales bacterium | reverse complement strand
CTGCGTGATTTTTTCGCCGAGACGCATTTCGGCGTCGGCTTTCAGCTTGGCGAGAATCATCGCGGATATTTCCGGCGGTGTGAAGGCTTTGGGTTTGCCGTCCACTTCCACTTCCACGGCGGCGTCGCCGTTCGACGCTTTGACGACCTTGTAAGGGACGCGTTTGATTTCTTCCGACACTTCATCGAACTTGCGGCCCATGAAGCGCTNNCGGCGTGGTGCGTTTGCCCTCGGAATTCTCCAGAACCAACGGTTCACCGCCTTCCATGACGGCCATGCAGGAGTTCGTGGTTCCCAAATCAATGCCTAATACTTTTGCCATAAAAAATCCTTCGTAAAATGTGTTTCCGCTTTAACTGCTCGCAGTTCTTACGCATTTCCAGTGCCGCATCAGTGAAACCGCTGAAAACGTTGAAAACAAAGGCTGGCATTGGTGTTTTGCGATTTAGGATTGCATCTGAAACTGTGTCAAAAGCGACACTTTGGCACATTCTGGGGACAATTGGCGCTATTCGTGTGTCACAGTTGAATTCGGGCTGATGCACCCGACAGATGTGGGTATGCCAATGACCTGAAGTGTGGCACGCCCTCCTAACTCTTAATTAAAACTCTCTTTTGGAGAAGGGTTAATTGGTAGAGCGAGGAGGGTCTGTGCTTTATTGTCTTTCGCCTGCTTTTTGCGGCAGGCTGTTTTTAAACGGTTAAGCAGATCAATGGGGGCTTCAAAAACAAATTCTTTTCCTATGGTCCGCTTTCCCAACAGTTCATTCTCGGCCAGTTCCAAAAGGTCTGACCGTGCTGTTGCATAAGCAATTCCATGCCGGGCGCGATGCTCTGCTACCGTATAGCGACTTTCAGGATGCCTTAGCGCGTGAGTGAGAATCGCTTGTTGGCGATGGGTCAACCATTCAAGCGTGGCAATAAATCCCCGGCTTTCTTCCGCTTCACGGGTCTTTCGAGTGATGTAATTATGGAGTTCTTTGACCGCCTTGCGCATCACTTCCGTTTGATGGATTATAAAATAAGTCAGGTCGTTTTCGTCAGTTTCTGTATGTAAGAATGCCATGCCATACTGAACTGGTGCTTTGAGAATAATTTGAGAAATGGATATAAACTCACACAACCAAAACCCATTTTTGAGCATTGCCCAATAAAATAGTGCGCGGGCTGTGCGGCCGTTTCCATCAACGAATGGGTGATCATAAGCGAGCCAAAAATGCAATATAATAGCCCTCACAACAGGGTGAATAAAGTAATCAGGCGAAACGCCGTTTGCAAAATCGCACATTCCCTTTAGTCGTTCTGGGAGTTGTTCTGCTGGCGGCGGCACATGGAAAACATGGCCTTCAAAATCGGCCACTTCAATGGATTCGTCTGGTCTTCGCAATCGTCCGGCGGCATCTGGTTTGTCGAGTGCGTCACGGCCAAGCATACCATGAATTTCCATCACGAGTTGCGGAGACATGGGGGTTTCTCGCAATTCACGGATGCGTTGCATGGTGAGGTAATTATTAAGAATCATCCGTTCACTCTTATCACGAGGCCTGCGCCCGCTGCTTAGCATCTGCTTGGCCACCTCCCGCGTCGTAACCGCGCCCTCAAGTTGACTGGATGTAATGGACTCCTCAATCAGAGACCGAATTAAATAGCGATCTCGCGTTTGAGGGCTTGTCACAGGTTCGAGTGTGCCAATCAGACCTCCGGCACCACGATCAATGTAATGGAGTTGTTCCACTACTGAATCAGGAACGCTGAACTCAAATGGTTTTCCTTGCTTATCGCTGAGAGGAATCCGGCGAAGCCCAGGCTTGCGACGAAGTTTTATAGCAAGCCACCATTGTTCTGCCGAAATTCCTTCAGGGGTCGGGCGGTGACGCAATTCGTCCCAGTGCAAATATTCATCTTTCCTTGATGGAACTTGTCCTGCTGATATGAGGATTTTGGGAAATCGCTTGTCCTTTACAGCATTACCCAACAATTCATTAAAAGGTTTTGGTGTTTGCGGAGTCTTCACGACTTCAATGTTAAATTTACAATTATCAGTTCATTATCAAAATCTATCAAAATGATAAAATGGTTCGCAGCCAAGTCAACTATCAAATTGATATAAATTGATAGTAAATTGATAGCTGTTGTTTACCGCTTTTGGGGGCGCTCGCCTCACCAATCATTTGCTCCCTGGCTTGATGGCGGGAATTTTAGCGAGGTCCGGCGGCAATTTGTCCGGCTCGAAGGCTTCGACTTTCAGTGCGATCAAGCTCTGGAACGGCACGCCAAAGCTCACCGCGCCGTTCGAGCGGTCCACAATCGCCGCCACTCCCGCCACATTGCCGCCATTCGCACGGACGATGTCCAAAGTTTCGTGCACGCGACCGCCCTTGGTCACGACGTCCTCGACGACGAGGATTTTCTCGCCGGGCGCAATCTTGAAGCCGCGCCGTAAAACGAGTTTGCCCTCCTCCTTTTCCACGAAGATGAATCGCACGCCAAGCTGCCGCGCGACTTCCTGGCCAATGACGAGTCCGCCCATCGCCGGCGAAACCACCGTGACTGCGCCGAGTGATTTGACCTTGGCCGCCAGCGCCGCGCCGAGTTTTTCGACGGCGGGCATCTGCTGGAGCGCGAGGGCGCATTGGAAAAATTGCCGGCTGTGCAGGCCGCTGCGGAGAATAAAATGGCCTTCGTGCAGCGCGCCGGTGTCTCGGAAAATCTGGAGGACTTCGTTCTGTGTCATCCGGCAAAGCATATTCAAGCAAGGAATCTTTTCCACCGCTAATCTGCGCTAATCCACGCTGATTCCCAACAGCCTTTTTGCGCGGCGCTTTTTTATTAGCGTCAATCAGCGTAGATTGGCGGTTTAGTCTGGCTTCTGAATTCTAAATTCTGAATTCTGGCGGCGTGCCGAAGTGGATCAAGTTTATCATTGCCGTTTTGCTGCTGCCGGTTTGCGCCGGCGCAGCAAAGGCATTGTGGCTGGTGCTGCGCGCGGGCTACGGCGCGGACACGGTCTGGATCCCGCTGCTCGCCGGGGCGGCGTGCTGGCTCGTGATTTTCTTTTTGCTGCCCAAGCCGATGTGGATTTATGTCTTCGGCCACGAATTGACCCACGCGCTCTGGGCATGGCTGTTCGGCGGGCAGGTCAAAAAAATGCAGGTCACGTCGTCCGGCGGCCACGTTGTCATTTCCAAAACCAATTTTCTCATAGCGCTCGCGCCGTATTTTTTCCCGGCTTACGCGGTCATCGGCATCGGCCTGTTCGCGCTGGGCAATTTGATTTGGAACTGGCGCGGCTTTCTTGTCTGGTTTCATTTGTGCGTCGGCGCGGCGTATGCGTTTCACGTGACGCTGACGTTTCACACCTTGCAGACGCGGCAGTCGGACATCACGAGCCAGGGCTGTTTGTTTTCCGCCGTCGTCATTTTTCTCGGCAACGCCTGCGTGCTGCTGTTTGGAATTCCGCTGCTGACGGCGCGTGTCGGGCTGTTGAATTCGCTCGGCTGGTGGGCGGAAAGCACGGGCATGATTTTGCACTGGCTCCAGCGCGTGATTTGATGTCCCGAATTTTGTTAGTAATTCAGTCTTGAAATGTCAGGGCATTTGGATTCATCCTCCATCAGATATGGATTTAGCCGACATTTTGGGGCGCGAACAGATCGTTCCCGACCTGCGCGCGACGAACCGCTGGGAAGCGATTGACGAACTCCTCGGCAACCTCGTCGCCACCGGCAAAGTTCAGGCCGCCGACCGCGACGCCATCACCACCGCCGTCAAAAAGCGCGAAACCTCCATGTCCACCGGCATCGGCTTCGGCATCGGCATCCCGCACGCCTCGACGGATTTGATTTACGAAGTCGTCGGCGCGCTCGGTCGCTCCACCAAAGGCGTCAATTTCGACGCGCTCGACAACCAGCCGGTGAAGCTCGTCATGCTTTTTCTCGTGCCGCAGGGGCAATTTCAGAAACATCTCCACACGCTGGCGAACATTGCCAAACTTTTGCACAAGGCCGAATTCCGNNGACCACGCGATTTTTCCCCGGCGCAGCTTTGGTTTCTTTCGTGTATTTCGCGCATTGCGCGGTTAAAATTTCCCCGTGTTACCGCACAAACAAATTGAGTTGAAGTTGCAAACCGCCGTCCGTGAAATTTTGCCGGATGCTGATGTCTCCGTCGTTTTGGTCCGTCCGTGTCCCGACCCCAAATTCGGCGATTACCAGAGCAACGCGCTCATGTCCCTCGCCAAAATGCGTAAACTGAATCCGCGCCAGCTCGCCTCGGATGTGGTGGCGAACCTCGACGTTTCCGAGGTCTGCGAGAAAGTGGAAATCGCCGGCGCGGGCTTTCTGAATTTCCGGCTGCTAAATTCCGCGCTCACAAAAACGCTCGAAGCCGCCGCGCGTGGCGAACATTTGTTTTTTGAGAAATCTGCGTCGTCTAAAACGGTCGTCGTGGATTTCAGTTCGCCGAACGTCGCCAAGCCGATGCACGTGGGCCACATTCGCTCCACGATCCTCGGAGACAGCCNNGCCACCGCGTCATCACCGACAACCATATCGGCGATTGGGGCACGCAGTTTGGCATCCTTATTCTTGGTCGAAAGCGAGTTTATGGTGAAGGTTTTGACTCAATTACCAAATTTCGAGTGGGACAAGCGATAAAAAGTCAGGATCCGCTTCATGCGTTGGAGAAAATCTACAAAGACATTTCCCTCGCCGCGAAGGATGAGCCTGCAATTTTGGAAGAAGCTAGAAAAGAGTTGGTGAAGCTCCAGCAAGGCGATGCCGAAAACACTGCTATCTGGCGCGAGATGATTGCGCTGTCGCAAAAGCAGTTCGACACGATTTATTCGCGGCTCGGCGTGAAGTTCGACCACGCACTCGGCGAAAGTTTTTACAACCCGAAACTGAAGCCGCTCGTCGAGGAATTGCTCGCCAAAGGAATTGCACGGGAAAGTGAAGGTGCGATTGCCATTTTCTTCGACGACAATCCGCAATTGAAAGAGCATCCCGCGCTCATCCGCAAAAGCGACGGCGGCTTCAATTACACGACGACGGATCTGGCGACGCTGGCGTATAGGCTGGAAACGTGGAAGCCGGATGAAATCATTTACGTCACGGATGGACGACAGCAACTGCATTTCCAGCAGCTTTTTGC
Organism: Limisphaerales bacterium; assembly: GCA_003152145.1. The sequence goes on along the minus strand of PLZL01000310.1, from coordinate 1,582 downwards.
GGCGTTCCGCCGGTGGCAGGAGCGCGGCTCTCCAGAGCCGCAGCGGGTTGGAAACGCCGGAAGTGCTGCGGCTGGGGACAGCCGCACTCCAAAGGTCGCGCACGTCTGGTTCGGCTCGATTCTCGGCGAGGACGGCAAGCCGTTCAAGACACGCAGCGGAGAGACGGTGAAATTGGCCGATTTGCTCGACGAAGCGGAAATCCGCGCGTTAAGAATTGTTTCCGAGAAAAGCGCGGAACTGCCGGAGGCTCAACGCAAAGAAATCGCGCGTGTCGTTGGCCTCGGCGCGGTGAAATACGCCGACCTGCTGCCGAACCGCCAGAGCGACTATGTTTTCAGTTGGGACAAGATGCTCGCGCTCAACGGCAACACCGCGCCGTATTTGCAGTATGCCTATGCGCGCATCAAAAGCATTTTCAGGAAGTCCGAATCCATCAACCATCAACCATCAACCATCAACTTGCTTGCGCCGGAGGAAATTGCGCTGGCCAGGCATCTGTTGAATTTCGGGCTGACGCTGGAAGCGGTGGCGGAGGAATACCGCCCAAATTTTCTCTGCAATTATCTGTTTGACCTTGCCGGCAAGTTCACGTCGTTTTACGAAAACTGTCCCGTGCTCAAGGCCGAGGACGCGACGCGCACCAGCCGGCTGGCGCTGTGCGATTTGACGGCGCGCGTTTTGAAACAAGGTCTCGACGTTCTCGGAATTGAAGTCGTGGAGCAAATGTAGCCTTTTCCGCCTGTTTTCCATTTTTTAGTTCAAATCCGCTTGTTTTTGAATCAAACTTGCTTGGTTTTTTCCTTGCTTTCCGGTTTGATTGGTGTTAATCGTCGTGTGGTTCTGAAAATTAAGTTGTTAACAACACAAATCAAATAGGGAATCAAAGTATGAAAAAAACGGTTGTCCTCTCTTTGTGCTCGTTCGCCACGCTGCTGGCTGTGCAAACCGTTAATGCCCAAACAATCGCCCAGTGGACTTTTGAGACTCCGGGTGCCACTAATGGGTTGAACTTGGCACCTGGTGCTAATGTTTCCCCTGGAACCATTCTGGCCGATAACGGTTTGAATAATAATGTTAGCACGGCCAGTGGGCTTCACGCACTCGCGGGAGTGTATAGCTCCCCGGCGGGAGATCTGGATCCAACCATTGCCGGTTTGGCTTCCGGCACTACCGGTCCCGGAAATCCCGGTTCCGCTGCTGCCAATGTGTCACCGTCTCTTCATGGGTTCAGCGCCAATAACTGGTCAGTCGGCGATTACTGGTCATTCACCACCAGCACGCTCGGTTATTCCGGCGTCGGGGTCGCATTCGATCAAGCAGGCAGCGCCACTGGCCCGGCAAACTTTGGTTTGAGTTACAGCATCAACGGCGGAGCCTTTACTCCGTTTACAACCTACTCAGTTGTGTTAAGTGCTTGGAATACGACAACGGCCCAGCCGTCCAGCTTAATTATTTCAGGCGGCGGCGCTTTTGACAACGCCAACACAATCGCTTTCGAGCTTGTTGATATGAATACCACAGCAATTAATGGCAGCGCCGTTGCCACGGGCGGAACGGATCGCGTTGACAACTTCACCGTTG
>PLZL01000371.1 GCA_003152145.1 Limisphaerales bacterium | reverse complement strand
AGACGTTGTCCATCGGCCAGCCGGCGTCATTCTGCGTTGGCGCGTTTGGCACCGCGACGCTGGATTATCAATGGTGTTTCAACGGCACGGCCATGCCCGGCGCCACGAATGCCATGCTCACGATCCCCGGGGTGCATGCAACGGACACCGGCAATTACACGGTCGTGGTCACGAATATCGCCGGATGGGTGACGAGCGCGGCGGCGACGTTGACGGTGACCAACCCGGCGATCACCCTGTCCGCTGCCGCCTGTCCCAGCCTACCCACCAGTGGTTTCCCCTTCCAAGTATCGGTGCCGGCAGGAACCACCTATGTCATTTTGACTTCGACCGACTTCGTCAATTGGACGCCGNNGCAATTACTTCGGAAGCGATTCCTTCACGTATCGCGCGCGTTATCTATCCGCCACATTGGCCACCAATGTTCCCTCGCGACTTTACCGGGCCATTGTGCGTTAAGCTCCGCTTCTTTTCTTTATCTATGGTCGCGGATGAAATTTCCNNAAATCTCCGTGGTGCTGATGTTCGCATGGCCCAGCAATTCCTGGATGACCCGCAAATCCGCGCCATGCTCCAGCAGGTGCGTCGCAAAACTGTGCCGCAGCATGTGCGGCGTGATGTTACGCTCCACACCGGCGCGGCGGACGCGGTTCTTGATGCGCAGCCACAGCGTCACCGCCGCGAACGGCGTGCCGCGCTTCGTCAAAAAAACCGCCGCCGGCGATTTGGGCGTGACGAGCTTGGGCCGGCCGGCTTCGATGAAACGATTCAATGCTTCCACGGCCTTTCGTCCCACCGGCACGACGCGCTCTTTATTTCCCTTGCCGATGACGTTGATGAACCCGGCGTCGAGATGAAGCTGTTCCAGCCGCAGATTTTTCAACTCGGACAGGCGCAAGCCGGAGGCGTAGGCAAGTTCCAGAATCGCCTGGTCGCACAAGCTTTCCGGCGTCGCGGGCGATTCGGGTGCGAGCAATTTTGAAATCTCCTCGTTGCTCAACGCCTTCGGCAGCCGCTGCCAGCGGCGCGGCAGCGACAGATTTTCGGCGACGTTGACCGGCAGCAATTTTTCATTCTCGGCGAAGCGATAAAACGCCCGCAGCGCGGCGATTTCCAGATAAACGCTTTCGCTGCTCAAGCGCTTGATGGATTCCTTCGGCTCGTCGGCAAGCGGCCGGGCGCGTTCTTGCTGGAGGAACGCCATGAGATGCTTCAATTGCACCCGCTTCCAGTCCGTGAGATTTTGCGTCGCCGCCCATGCGGTGAATTTGCCGAGCAACGCGGCATAGGTTTTCGCCGTGTTGTCCGACTGCCCGCGCTCGTGGCGCAGGTATTGCAGAAAATCCTCGACGAGCGTGTTCACTGCTTCGCCGGCTTGACGGTGAACTCGACGAACCGGCTTTTGTGCAGGGCGATGGTGAGGTTCAGCACCTTGACATTGCGGGCGTTTGAATACTGGTATTGATAATTGCCGCCTCCCCAACTGGACCCCCGGTTTTGAAGAATGCGGCCTTGGTCGTCGGCTGCCTTGAGCACCGTCACGCGCATCCCTTCCGATTCCGGATCGGGATCGGCCTTGATGGAGAAACTCACGCTCTGTCCGCCGCCTTGATTTTGATCCTGGTATTGGATTGCGGGAAACAGCTTCAAATGAATTCCGTTGACCGTGGCATCGGCAAACGCGGCTTTGGTTTTGCTGGAATCACCCCAACCATTCCACACGTCCTGCTGGGTGCCCGGCCGGACCGGGACATTCGTCACCGCCCAAACTTCATCATCACTGAAACCGGACGTCCGCGAAAATTCCAGGCGCAGCTTCCAAGCCGGCTCATCCGGCCAAAGGCCTTCCTGATAAAAATATCCCGTCTTCTCGCCATTTTGACGGTAATCGTTAACCCACCCCTGAATGGAATTGCCGGTGGCATCAGAAGTAACAACCCGCACCGGACGCCAGTTCGTCACGGACTGGCCCTTTTGCTGGACGTCGAGCGCAATTTGAACACATTTATTTATCGGGTCATTCCGCGACACTCCGTTTCCGCGGTTGTAGGGCAATGGCGCATCAGTGACCAGCTTTGTGAGTGTCACATCCAGATCGCCGTCGGATTGCGTATTGGGCAAAGGGTCGGGCGTCCATTTCGCGAACGAGCCGCGCGACGGATTAGAAACGACGAACAGACTTTTGGCAATTTGCTGCCCGCGCTGCCCGTAATTCATGATGCGAAGAATCATTTTTCTGTCCCAGCGCGGATAGGCATCCAGCATAAAGCCTTGAATTTCCACGCCATTTTTGATTTGCGATTGAGTTCTCGCATAAATGCTGACGCAGGCCGTGTTCGCCTTGTCATAAACCATCAACTGATAATTCGGATACTGATTCGGCTTGTGCTCCGCCTCAATCCAGACGACCACCGTGTTGTTCGTGCTGTCAATCCGCTCACCGCCGCCGCCACGGGTGCGTCCGCCGGCAATCTTGATTTTGGGCGCAACGTGATGCTTGCCGTAAGTGACGCCGACGAGCGTCAGCTTTGTGCCGTCGTTCAACGTGATGACTTGCGGTTTGCGCAACCAAAGAAATGCGCCGACGGCAATTCCGGCAATCAAGACCGAGACAACGCTCCAGAGAACGATTTTAGTCTTCATGCGGTCACGGTCCTTTTATTGCGCCGCAGCAGCCGCCGCTTTTTCCGGCTTGGAGGTGAACTCGACGAACCGGCTCTTGTGCAACGCGACGGTGACATTGAGATTGGTGACGCCGCTTATGTCGCGCAGGGCGTAGCGACAGTAGGTGATATTGTTGTTTCTGCCCGAGCCGTTGTCCCAGTATCCAACGTCATTGTTCTGATCATCCGTCAATTTGACAAGCGTCATGCGCATTCCATCCGGCAGCGCCTGATCGGTCTGAATCGTCAGGCCGCCCTGCGGCTGCGAGTTCGGCGACACGTCCGTGAACTGTTTCGCCGGGAAAATCTTCAAATGCACGCCGTTCAAATCGGTTTCAGCGACAATCGCGTTGGTCCGGCTGTTGCGCGCATAATTATAAAAATCCTGCTGGCGGCCCGGTTGCAGCGGTATGTTTTGCACCGTCCACAATTCATTGCCGGCAAAATCGGATTGTTGCGAAAATTCAAATTTGATTTTCCACGCCGGCTCGTCCGACCACAAGCCCCATTGGTAGGTCGTCGTGCCCTCGTCGCCGTTCCACTGCGTGTTGCACGAGCCGTTGACGTGATTGCCCGTGGCGTCGGTCGTTACCACCGAAACCGGCTGCCAGTTGCTGGCGGTTTTGCTGTTTCGTTGCACATGAAACACAGCTTGCACGCCCTTGTTGACCGGATCATCCGGATTGTCCTGGTTGCGTTGATAAGTCGTGTCCGCGCCGAAGACCAGCTTGGTCAGCGTCACCGACAAATCCTCGTCCTCCTTCGTGGCGGGCAGCGGCTCCGCCGTCCACTTTGTGAACGAGCGGCGCGCCGGATTGGAAATGACAAATTTCTGGTCCGACATTTCCTGGCCGTTATTGCTGTTTTCCTGAACTCGCACGACAAATTTGCCCTGCCGCCGGGGGAAAGCCTCTGTCTGGACAGCCACAATGTCATTACCCTGCCGCCCGTTGCCGTAATTGCGACCGTAAGTTTGCACGCACGCCGTGTCCGCCTTGTCATACACGCAATACTGGAAATTGTGATATTGTTGTTTGGTGTCGTATTCCTGCCGCACCCAAAGCACGAGCGTATCATTGGTCGTGGTAAAAGAGCCGCGCCCCCGCGCGGGCGCTCTGGTCGTTGGTGTAGCGGATGCTTTTACAGTCGGCGGCGCATGGCGTTTGCCGTATTCCACCGCCAACAGCGTTATTTTGCTGTCGTCGCTGAACGTGATGACCTGCGGCCGCCGCAGCCACCAGACCGCCGCAACCGCGAGGCCGATAATTAAAACTGAAACAGCACTCCAGAGAATCGTTCTGGTTTTCATTTGCTCCTTAATTGTTGCCGCTGGTTTCCTGTTTTGTCGGCTTGGCGGTGAACTCGACGAACCGGCTCTTGTGCAGCGCGATGGAGACATTGAGATTGGTCAGGCCGGCGATGTCCTGCAAACGATAGCGATAGGTCGTAAGGTTGTTGTTTCGCATTGTGCCATAATCGTTATGTTGAATTTCATTGTTTTGGTCGTCGGTGATTTTGACTGACATGCGATATCCGGCGGCCACATCCGGGCTGGCTTGAACAACCAAACCACTCTGCATCCAGTCGTTTTGACCGGCATCCGTAAATTGTTTTGCCGGGAAAAGTTTCAGGTGAAAGCCATTCAAATCGGTCTCGGCAAAAAGGGCGTTGGTCTGGCCGCGACGCCCGCCGAAATTATAGAAATCCTGCTGGCGGCCCGGCTGGACGGGAAGATTTGGCACCGTCCACAGTTCGTTGGCGGCAAAGTCAGATTGCTGCGAAAATTCAAATTTGATTTTCCACGCCGGTTCGTCCGGCCACAGGCCGTATTGATACGTCACCGTGNNGCGTCGGTTGTCTCCACTGAAACCGGCTGCCAGTTTGTGACCGGCTTGCCGTTGCGCTCGACGTGAAACACGACCTGCACGCCTTTGTTCGCCGCGTCATCGGCGTTGTCCTGATTCCGTTGATAGGACATGTCCGCGCCGACGACTAGTTTCGTCAAAGTCACCGACACATCGTCGGCCTCCTTCGTCGTGGGCAGCGGTTCCGCCGTCCACTTCGCGAACGAGCTGCGCACAGGATTCGAAACGACGAATTTTTGATCCGACATTTCCTGTCCGCTGTTGCTTTGTTCCTGAACACGCAGAACAAATTTGCCCTGCCGGCGTGGGAATGCATCGAGTTGAACCGCAACGACTCCATTGCCTTGCCGGCCCCCGCTGTAATTGCGCCCGGAACTCTGCACGCACGCCGTCCCCAACTTGTCGTAAATGAAATACTGGAAGCCGTGGTATTGATTGCCGCTGGTGTCGGATTCCTCCCGCACCCAGAGCACCAGCGTGTTACTGGTCGTGGTGAACGAGCCGCGCCCCCGCGCGGGCGCCCTGGTCGTTGGCGTAGTGGACGCTTTTACAGTCGGTGGCGCGTGGCGTTTGCCGTATTCCACCGCCAGCAACGTCACTTTGCTTTCGTCGCTGAAGGTGATGACTTGCGGCCGCCGCAGCCACCAGAAGGCACCGGCCGCAATGCCGATGATTAGAATTGAAACCACACTCCACAGCAGGATTTTTGCTTTCATAACTTTTCCCGTTTGTTATTCACAAGTGCCTGACCTTTTCTTCTGGGGTATGCCTAGCATCCAGCCTGCCGGTAAAACTGGCAAGCTTAAATCTATCAACAGCTTCCCGGTCGTTTTGTTGCGGAAAATCTTTAATCCAAACCGGGATTTTTCAAATTACAATCGGTCCCGCAGTTTATAACCTCCCGCCGGTCAAGCGTTCATACGCTTCAAGATATTTCGCGGTGGTTTTGACGACGACTTCCGGCGGCAGAACCGGCCCGGGCGGCGTTTTGTTCCAATCCAGCGTTTCGAGGTAGTCGCGGACGAACTGCTTGTCGAAGCTCGGCTGGCCGCGGCCGGGCGCGTATTGGTCGGCGGGCCAGAAGCGCGAAGAATCCGGCGTCAACACCTCGTCAATCAGGATGAGTTTGCCGTTGTCCAAGCCGAATTCGAATTTCGTGTCCGCGATGATGATGCCGCGCGGGCGGGCGTAATCGCGGGCGAAATTGTAAATCTTCAAACTCGCCGCGCGGGCCTGCCCGGCGATGTCGTCGCCGACGATTTTTTTTGCCTGCTCGAACGAAATGTTTTCGTCGTGGCCGGTTTCGGCCTTCGTCGCCGGCGTGAAAATCGGCTCCAGGAGTTCGCTGGATTCCTTCAGGCCCAGCGGCAGTTTGATGCCACAGACGGTCTGCGATTTCTGGTATTCTTTCCACCCGCTGCCCGCGAGATAGCCGCGGACGACGCATTCGATGGCGAGCGGTTTGCACTTTTTCACAATCATCGAGCGGCGCGCGAGCTGGCTGGCAAACGGCTGAAGATTTTTCGGCAACGGCTCGTTCGCGCGCGAAATCAAATGGTTCGGCTGAAACGATTCAGTTTGGGCGAACCAGAAATAGGAAATCTGCGTGAGCACCTCGCCCTTGCGCGGAATGCCGTTGGGCATGATGACGTCGAAGGCCGAGAGGCGGTCGCTCGCAACAAAGAGAAGCCGGTCGCCGAGATCGAAAACTTCGCGCACTTTGCCGCTCTTGAGCTTCTTGACGCCGGGCAGATTGAGTTGCAGAACCGTTTCGTTGTTCAAATTTGCCATGCGGAAATTATCAAGTCCAAAACTCAAAATAAAAGCTCCAAATTCCAAGCTCCGACATCCAGAGAAGCTCCAAACTTCAATTCCCAAACCCGCCGCTGCGATATTTTGAAGTTTTGATTATTGAAATTTCTCTGGAGCTTGGCGCTTGGAATTTGGATGTTTAATTCACGCCGCGCGCGGCGGCATGTTTTTCACCTGCAACGGAATGTTCGCCCGCGACTCGCCGTCAAGCCGGATGTCCACGGAATACAAGCCCGCCTCGGTGAATTTCAACTGCTGGATGTTGACGATGAAATTGCGCGTGAGGAAATACGCGTCGTCCGGCAGTGCGACCGTCACCGGAATTTCGATGGGCGGCATGATGGCGCGGCCGTCGGCGTTCACGAAGTTCAGGGCGAGCTTGCGCGCGCCCTCGTCGCCGGACATGAAGGTGACGCGCAACGCCACCGCGCATTGCGGATGCACGGCGGGCATCTGCGGCGCGTAAATCGTGTCAAACGCGCCGAGGAGATTGAGCTTGCCGTTGTCGTCCGTCGCCGCATCGCAGAGAACGGCCACTTGAATGTTCATGCGGAAATAAAGACACGAATCTCACGAATTGGCACGAAATTCTTTTGGTTGGCTGATTGTTCGAGCTTCAAGAAATATTTTTAATTCCTCCGCCGCAAAGCGTTGAGCAACTCACGCCGTTTTTATTTTCACCTTATTGCCTTTGATCTGCGCGCGGTTGAGCTTGGCGATGACGGCGTTGGCGTGCTCGGAAGCGACATCCACAAAGGCGTGACGCGCGCGGAGATCAATCACGCCGACAGTCTTCGATGGCAAACCGGTCTCGCCCAAAATTGCACCGACGATGTCACCCGTCGCGAGGCCGTGTTCCGCACCAAGATTGATGTAGAGCCGCGTGAAATCTGCGGGCGTGGCGCGGCTGGCTTTGGGCGTGGCGGCAAGCCACGGTTTGGAACGGTAGGAACGCTTGGAGACAAACTTGGATTTGGCCAAAAGCTTCGCTGCGGCATCACTGGTAGGGCGCGTCACTCCGTGCGCGTCGCTTGCAGGTGTGGGAACGATGGCGCGCACGGAGTGACGCACCCCATCTTGAGATTCAGCGGACGAAGTTGCGGGAGCGGATTTTGGTCGTGCCGATTCGAAGATCGGCGTTCCCAGCGGGGCGCGGCTGTCTCCAGCCGCAGCACGCACGACATTTCCAGACCGCTGCGGATCGGGAGAGCCGCGCTCCGGACGCAACGCGGGCGCAACCGGCCTCGCAGGTTCACGACGCGGCAGCGGACGTTGCTCTCGCGATTCGCGATGAGGCGCACGTTCGCGGCGTTCGTCATCGCGGAATCGGGTGTCGCGCGGCACGCGATCTTCAAATCGACCGTCACGGCCTTCGCGTTTTTCGCGGTAGCATGGACGCTCCGGGCGCTCAAAGCTTGCCTCCTCACGAGACGCGGGCTTCGCGGGCGCGGCGTCGCCGCCTTGCAGATGATGAATGAGAGCGGACGCGATATCGGTGGAGTTGAAACCTTCCTCCAGCAGACGTTCGATGAGGTGATCCTGCTTTTTGTATTCGCCGCTTGTCAGCGTGGTGCGCAGTTTGTCGAGGAACAGGTTCGCGCGGACTTCGTGAACCTCGTCCACCGTCGGAATTTTGGCGCGCTGAATCCGCGTGTTAGTATAACGCTCGATGTTGGAGATTTGAAAGAGTTCGCGGCCGGATACAAATGTGATCGCGCGACCTGTGCGACCCGCGCGGCCGGTCCGGCCAACGCGATGCACATAATCTTCACCGTCGTAGGGCAGGTCGTAATTGAACACGACCTGGATGTCATCCACGTCAATGCCGCGCGCGGCGATGTCCGTCGCCACGAGAAATTCCAGGCCGGACTTGCGGAATTTGTTCATCACGCGGTCGCGCTGCCCCTGGTTCATGTCGCCGTGCAACCGGTCGGCCATGTAGCCCTGCGCTTCGAGGTGATCCACGAGGTCGTCCACCATGCGCTTGGTGTTGCAGAAGATGATTCCCAGCTTGAGGTCATAAAGGTCAATGAGCCGCGTGAGCAAATCCACCTTGAAACGGCGGTCCACCTCGTAATAAACCTGCTCGACCGTCGGCACGGTCATCGCTTTCTGCTCAATCTGGATGTTTTGCGGCTCGCGCGAATATTTTTCAATCAAGTCGCGGATCGGCCGCGGCATCGTGGCGGAAAAGAAAACCGTCTGCCGTTCCTTCGGCGCGTCCTTCAAAATGGTTTCGATGTCGTCTCGGAAACCCATGTTGAGCATCACATCAGCCTCGTCGAGGATGACCATCCTGACTTTTTCGAGGCGGATTGTGCCACGCCTCATGTGATCCATCACGCGGCCCGGCGTGCCGATAACGATTTGCGCGCCCTGTTTCAGCCCCCAAAACTGCCGCTCGTAAGACTGCCCGCCGTAAATCGGCAGCGCGGTGATGCCGCGTTTGAAGAGCGTGAGCTTGTGGAATTCCTCGGAAACCTGCACGGCGAGTTCGCGCGTCGGGCAAAGGATGAGCACCTGCACGGTTTTCAGGGCGGGATCGGTTTTCTCAATCGCCGGAATCGCGAATGCCGCCGTCTTGCCCGAACCGGTCTGCGACTGGCCGACGACATCGCGTCCGCTCATGAGCACGGGAATGGCCTTGGCCTGTATCGGCGCGGCCTTTTCAAAGCCGAGTTTGTCAATGGCCTTCAGGATTTCAGCGGAAAGGCCGAGTTCGGAAAATAATTTTGGTATCATTCAATATCTTTCAACCTCGTCAGTTTAGCACGGTTTGAATTGGAACGAGAGTCATTTCTTCAGGTAGGGCGCGACACTCCGTGCGCGCCGTCGTTGACATTCGCGGCTGGCAGAGGACTGCCCGCCCTGCCAGAATTTCAATGTTAATTTTTCCGCTTGACATACATGTTGTCCCTATGTATCTTGTCTCTATGATTCGCAAAGAACTGGTTGCCGCGTCGGCTGAACCGCTGATTTTGTCGCTGCTTGCCAAGGGCGAGAGCTACGGTTACGNNACGCCATCATTCAGGAAGTCAAGGCGCGCTCCGGCGGCAAGCTGAACTGGACGGACGGGATGCTTTATCCCGTGCTGCACCGGATGGAACACCGGGGCTTGATCAAATCGCGCTGGGCGGAAAGCGAGACCGGGCGGAAGCGGAAATATTACTCGCTCAAAAGGGACGGCAAAACGGCAATGGCCAAACACCACGAACAATGGTCGCTGGTTCATTCTGTTTTGGCCGGCCTGCGAAAGGAGCAATATGTTTGACCTCGAACAATCCATCGCGGACTGGCGCCGGCAGATGCTCGCCGCCGGCATCAAAACGCCCGTGCCGCTGGAAGAATTGGAAATTCATCTGCGCGAAGAAATCGAGCGGCAAATGCAATCTGGATTCAATTCCCAGCAATCATTTGAATTTGCCGTTCGGCGAATTGGTCGGGGGTTTGATTTGAAAACGGAATTTGCAAAAGCAAAAGGCTTGCTTGGTTTAACGGACGAGATCGGGCAGAAAAGAATCAACCGCTTTCTGGGCGCACTTTGGTTGGCGCAATCTCTATGGGGTTTGATCATATTGTTGCCAGTGCTAGGTCAAGTTCTGCCCTTTCCACGAATCTGGTTAACTCTAGGTTTCTTTTATTTGGCTTATTTGGCATTTGTTTTAATCATATTTATTGCTGGCGCATTTGGAAGCGTTCTTTTGTTCCAAGGCGCGAAGCTGGGACACAGCATCATCAGGATTATTGCGCTCGTGAGTATAATCGAGCGTGCTGCGGAGATTTTAGCGTTTAAGTCATTTTCAGTGCGAGGCGGAATTTTTACTGCTTTTTACCTGATTTCGATTTGGCTTCTGCGTTCACCAAAACATAAAGAACCGAAGCTGGCTGTGAAATGACATCATGTTCAACCTCGAAAAATCCATTGCCGAATGGCGGCGGCAAATGCTCGCCGCCGGAATCAAAACTCCCGCGCCGCTGGAGGAACTGGAAATTCACTTGCGCGAAGAAATCGAGCGGCAGATGAAAGCGGGGTTGAACGAGCAGAAAGCATTCAATTCTGCCATCCTGAAAATCGGACAAGCCCGCGCGCTCAAAACGGAATTCAAAAAAGTTTGCATCTCGGTGGAAATGCGATTCGTTCAACTGGTGGGAATGGCCTGTGGCGCGGTGGCGGGTCTTTTTTCGCTGTGGATTCTGCTGGCGCTTTTAACCGTCCACGAGGCGAATCTGGCCGAGCGGGTGTTGGGGTTCGTTGCATTGGCATCAATCATTTTATGCTGGCGATACGGCCACGGGTTTCTTCCGGCCATCAGCAACCGGCTGATCAGGATGGCAGTCGAAGCGGCGTGCTGCCTTGCGAGCGTCGGCGGAATGATGTTGTTCATAAAATTCATACCGCAATTTCTCGGGCAAATTCCTGTAGGCCAGATGTTGGTTTCATCCCTGTGGGTTTGGACGGTAATGGCGATCCTTGGCGGAATGGCTATTGGACTCGAAAAAGCCGTCCGCAAAAGCCACGAACAATATGTTTGACCTCGAACAATCCATTGCCGAATGGCGAAACCAAATGATCGCCGCCGGGATTGAAACGCCCGTGCCGCTGGAAGAATTGGAAATTCATCTGCGCGAAGCTGTGGAGAACCAAATGCAGGCCGGATTGAGCGCGCAACAGGCTTTTGAGGCTACCGTCCGACAAATTGGGCAGGCTGGCGTTTTGAAAACTGAATTTGCCAAAGCGGGGGAGACAATTTACGAACAATTGAAACGGCTCCTATGCGCGCTCGCGGGAATTCCCAACTACCAACTGGCCATGAACATGAACACACCAAACCAAAAAATCGAACCACGGTGGGCAACTTATTTGAAGGCCATCGCCTTTATTCTTCCGGCAATCTTCTTCTGGGCGGGTTGCTGTTTGTTCGTGGTGCCGAAGTTGAAGGAGATTTGCGTGGCATCCGGCACGGCGTTCCCGAAGCCGATATTGACGGCACTGGCTTTATCTGATCTTTTCAGAATTTATTTTATTCCTGCGACTGTGGTGATTTTCACCACGCTCATTTTGCTGGAATGGCGCTCTCACTGGTGGCCGCGCTATCGCCGGCTGGTTTTTGGCATTGCGGCATTTTGTTTTAACTTCGTTGCCCTCATCTCGATAACAACCATGTTGGTCTTCGCTGTCTTCGCTGGCGCAAATTTATTACATGCAAAATAAATCAGCACGAGCCGGCGAAAACTGATCGCGCCTCCAAAAACTTTTTAAGCTCTGCCGCCGCTTTGCCACCGAAACCCGGCACGGCGGTGATTTGCTCCAAAGTCGCGGTTTTGAGCCGCTGCACCGAGCCGAACTTTTTCAGCAGCGCCTGCTTGCGCCGCTCGCCGATGCCGGGAAACTCGTCCAGCACGCTCTCGGAAATTTTCTTGAGCCGCAACTGCGCGTTGTAGCTGTTCGCCACGCGATGGCATTCGTCGCGAATCCGCTGGAGCAATTTCACCGCAGGGTGATTCAAGCCGAGCCGCAGCGGCTCGCTTTTGCCCGGCAGATAAATCTCCTCGAATTCCTTCGCCAGCCCGATGACGGGAATCTTTTTGAGACCGAGTATTTTTAATTCCTCACACGCCATGCCCAACTGGCCCTTGCCGCCATCAATTAAAATCAGATCCGGCAGCGGCTTTGACTCACGCTGCAAACGTGAATACCGCCGCTTCACCACCTCCGCCATGCCCGCAAAATCATCCTGCCCTTCCACGGTCTTGATTTTAAACCGGCGGTAATTCGCGCGGTCGGGCCGGCCGTTCTTGAAGCTCACCAGCGACGCGACGGCAAATGTGCCGCTGATGTTCGAGATGTCGAAACCTTCAATCCGTTGCGGCAGCGCGGGCAAATCGAGGACCTTTGCGAGTTCCGCCAGGTCATTTTGCGGATTGATTGAGAGCGGCAATGTGTATGGCACACGCTCGAACTTTTCCGTGCGCTTCCAGGTGTCTTTGAGGTCGCGGATGAGGTCACGCAAATCGGCGGCTTTCTCAAAGTCCTGCGACGCAGCGGCCCTTTTCATTTCCGCTTCGAGCTGACCCTGCATTTCACGGCACTGGCCTTCGAGAAAATCGCACGCGGCCCTGACCTGCTCCAGGTATTGTTCGCGCATGACGTTGCCGACGCACGGCGCGGTGCAGTATTTCAGATGCGCGTAAAGGCAATGCTTGTAGTCGCTTTCGCCCGGCGTGAACACGCGGCAGCCGCGCAGGTTGAACTGCCGCCGCGCCAGCGCGAGCGTGCTGCGGAGCGCGCCGGAATTCGCAAACGGCCCGAAATAGCGCGCGCCATCGTCCTTTTTCAGCCGCGTGAAGGTGAAGTTCGGAATCGGGTCGTTCAGGTTCACCTTCAGCATCAGATAACGCTTGTCGTCGCGCAGCATGATGTTGAAGCGCGGCTTGAATTCCTTGATGAGCTTGCTTTCGAGCAGCAGTGCCTCGGGCTCGCTGCGGACGACGTGAACGTCGAAATCGCAAATCGCCTCGACTAGCGCATTGAATTTCAAATCCCAGCCCATGCGCCGACTGGACTGGAAATACTGGCTGACGCGCTTGCGCAAATCGAGCGCCTTGCCGACGTAGATGACCGTGCCGAACCGGTCCTTCATCAGGTAAATGCCCGGCTTGTGCGGCAACGCACTGACTTTTTTGCGGATGGCTTCGGTCGCAGGCACAACGGAATTTCAACGCAAAGGCGCGAAGACGCAAAGGAATTTTCCGACCACTGACTACCGACTACTGACTACTGACTACTGACTACTGACTTTTTCACCAAATGCCGGTGGACGAAGAAATAATAAAGCCCGCCGAGCACGAGTGCGGTGCCGCCGACCGAAAAAATAACCTTGTGCATTTCGCCCTTGGTGATGTCGGCGCCGATGTTGACGCCGAGCCAGCACAACACCGAGCACCAAATGGTCGCGCCCAGAATTGTGAAGACGGAAAACAGCCGGTAATCCATCCGCGCGATGCCGGTGGGAATGCCGACGAGCTGCCGCGCGCCGGGCAGCAGCCGCGCGACGAACACGCCCATCGGGCCGTAGTGCGACATCCAGCGTTCGGCCTTCTCCANNGCGACGCGCGCGAACCAATACATCAACGTCGCGCCGAGCCACGAGCCGAACGTGCCGGCGATGACGATGCCAATTTGCGCCGGCCAGCCGGAAAAATGAAATTGGAAAAGATTCAGGCCGTCGCCCGACCACGCCAGATGCGCCGCCGGCGGGATGATGACTTCGCTCGGCAGCGGCAAAAAGGAGCTTTCCATCGTCATCAGCAGCACGATGAGCGGATAGCCGCCGGTTTTGAGCGCGCCGAGATACCACGCGATGAGCGGCTGGAAAAAAGTTTTGAGCATGAATTTAAGTTGGGATTTCCAACCGGCGAAATTCGCGCGGTTGCATCGTCTCAATCGCGGACAGAATCAATGCCTGCGCCGCCAGAATCCGCCGCAAATCGTTGGTGGAAAGTTCGAGAATGGCAATCTGCCGGCCGGCCAGATTCTGCTGGTAACGGATGTTTTGATCCGACGTGATGAACAAATCGAATTCGCCTTCGGCTCGCCGCAGCAGATCGCCATTTTTGATTCCGCCCCAGCCACACTGCTGGGCGGTTGAACATTCATGGCCGGCCAAAAATTTGTGCATCGGCCACGGGACGCATTCGTCCAGCAGGATCTTCATGCCGCGACTGGCGTGAGCAGCGCCGATTCGGAATTCTCCAGAATGCGCCGGGCCGCTTCGCGCGTCACGGACGGAAAACATTCCAGAAACTCGTCGAGCGTGTAATTGTTTTCCAGATACTCGAACAGCGTCTTCACCGGAACGCGTGTGCCTTTGAACACCGGCGTGCCGCCGAGAATGTCTGCGTCAACGGTAATGGAGTCGTTCGACTGCATGGCTAAAATCTAGCACATCAGACTGCCGATGGTAAATCTGTTTTGAACCCGAAAAGTTATTCAACGCCCGGATTTTTTGCCCTGTTCCTCGTAATACTTCTGAATTTCCTCCAAAGTCGCGGGTTGCGGCCAGACCCAGTCGAGAACGAGATTGTTTTGCCAGTAATAATTTGAACTCTGGATGTTTTTTGGCGGCGAGGGATTGCCGCCGTCGTCCACACCATTGTCGCCGACGGAATAAAGCAGGAAGGTTCCGTCCGCTTTTAGCCGGTAGCGCAACGGCTGGCCGTCCATGCAATCAATCGGAACAGCTTTCAACAATTCAGGTGTCAAGTCATCGAGTGTGGCTGGAAGCTGATGATGCCGGAGTTCGTAGCGTTTGAGCGCGATTGCGGCTACCACCACGTTTCGAGCAGTTTCGATTCTTACAGCTTTGCGAAGTGCAGCATTCATCGCACCTACAGAGAAAACACCGCGCAGGCCGTCGATAGAATCTCGCTTTTGATTGAGTTGAGTGATTTTGGTGCTTGTGAACGATTGCGCCACTTGGAAAGATTTATTGGTTTCAGCCGCGCGAGTTGCATCAATCACGATTTGATAGGATTTCAATCCATACAATTCATCTTGATATGACCAGAACCATCGCCACTGAATCTCATCCCAATTTCGCAAAAATAACGAACGTGGTGTTAGCATTGATCGCGGCATCATATTTTCCTGAACAAGTGTCTCCGGCGCATAATAAAAATATCCCCAAAGCTTGTTGAACTTTTCCGAAGATTTTCGGGTCTGTTCAAATTCCTGCAAGTTCTCGACTCGTTCAAACATCATCGCTTGTTCAATCGGCGCTATAAATTCCAGAGATTGCCAGCCTTGTTGCAACTGCGCCAGATCGTCATCCGACACATTCGTGCTTTGCAGAATTTCCCAAGTGGGGTTTATACCGATCGCAGCGATGGCAAAGCGAACAAGTTGTGAGATCAGTATCCGCTCATCAGTTTCACCTTTGGCGATGGCAAGTATCACCCGGACATCAGCGCATGCTTTAGCTGTGTTTTTTTGATGCAAATTGTAAAACGCCGATGCAGTCAAATTTTGAGCTGCCTGCTTGAGCGAGCCAAGATTGGGAAGCTGAAGATCAAAGCCTTTTTGATAATCCAAATTGAAATCCAGAACCGGATGATTGGTCAGGCTTTGAAAACTGGCAAGGTCATCCCTCGCATTGGCCAGCTTCCGGCCTAAATCTTCCCACTTATTTACTCCGTCAAAGTCGCGGATGTCTGGTTGCTGCCAGCCAATCATTGCTTTGCCGCGCGCAACCATGCTCATCACCGGCGGCGGATTGCCCGGAACAATATTTTCGGATTTGAGATTGGCAAGCGCATTCGTGATGAACGGAACTCCATTCTGTTCCGGCGGCACGGGTGGCGGAATCACCTGCGCCAATTCAATCGGCTCGCCTTTGGCTTTGAGTTCGGCAATGTATCTTTCTACGGCGAAGCGCAGTTGATAGTGACGGATGACAGGAATGAGAATCGCCACGCCGAAGACAACGCCAGCGACGATTAATATTTTTCTGCGGCGGCTCATTTGATTCTGGATTTCAATCCGCTAATTACGCAAATTGGCGCGAATTGGAAATCAAAATTCGCGTCCGTTCGCGAAATTCGCGGATATATTTATACCTTCAAAAAGAAATTCCGCTGCTTTTCGCTGATGGGCATCCCGAGTTTTTCCATTACTTGCAGCATGTCTTCCCAGACTTTGCGCTTCTCGCTCATCGCCTGGTTTCGCAGCAGATACGCCGGATGATACGTCGGCATGAGCGGCGTGCCGCGATAGGTTTTCCAACCACCGCGCAGTTTCGTGATGCCGATGGTCTTGCCGAGCAGCCCTTCCACCGCCGTCGCGCCAAGAGCAACGATGACTTTTGGGCGGATCAAATCAATCTGCTCGTGCAAATACGGAATGCACGTGGCCATTTCGTCGGTTGTCGGCTTGCGATTGCCGGCGGACTGGCCAGGCGTGTCGGGCCGGCATTTGAGGATGTTGGCGATGTAAACGTCGCCGCGCTGCAAGCCCGTCGCCTGGATAATTTTCGTGAGCAATTGTCCAGCGCGACCGACGAACGGTTCGCCCTGTTCGTCTTCGTCCGCGCCCGGCGCCTCGCCGA
>PLZL01000455.1 GCA_003152145.1 Limisphaerales bacterium | reverse complement strand
TCGTCATCCGATCCCGTTCCTTCCGGCTCATTGTTAATGTCTCCATGTTGTGGCTGGGTTGCTACCGCAACCCCGCCAAAAAGGGGACATTCTTATCGAGTTATTATGGGGACATTCTCATGGAGTTCCGACAGCTTTATGAAGACTGATTGACGCTGTCGGATTTCAGGAGCACACTCGCTGCCGACGGCTGTATGAACCTATTTCCATGAATCCTATTACTTTCTCAAAGATTGCAGAATCATTCCGACAATATCGGCGCGCCGAGCTCAAAGACTTTCAAAGCGAACTTCACGGTGATGGAAACGTGATGGACCAACTTTACGTTGATCCGCTTCGAGGTGATGCAGTCCTTCAAACAGTTCTTTCCGGTATGTGCTTCATCACTGCTACATGGACCGTGTTTCGAAGGGGCAATTAATTAATTCACAGGCTCTCAAGCTCGCAGCTCAAAAATATTATGAAGGGGTATCAAGTTTGGTGGATGTAATATACCAATTGGTTGGAAAACGAACAACAAAGTTACAACAGATGGGGCTTGTAAATAAATCTGAAATTGAAGGCGCAAATAAGAGCCAGATATCAGAAAAGGCGCGCACGTTATATTTTAAACCTGTCTGAAGTCTCTCGGCTACTCGATTTGCTTAAATCAAACTCAATTCCGGTTGCATGTGTTCCCGCTACACCCACAACAAGGACGAGGCCAAGCTGCGGTTGCATGACAAGATTTTGAAAATGAAGAATGGAAATATTTTAGCTTTAGCAGTTTTGGCCGTCGCAGGTGCGCAGCCGGTTTGGGGATGCGACCTGTGCGCCATTTATTCGGCGCAGGAGGCGCAAGGCAGCGGCAGGGGATTTTTTGCGGGCGTGGCGGAGCAATTCACGGATTTCAGCACCTTCAAGTCAGACGGGCATTCGGCCTCGAATCCCGACGGCGAATACATCCACAGTCTGTCGTCGCAATTGTTCGCCGGTTACAACTTCAACCAGCGCATCGGCGTGCAATTCAATCTGCCGCTGATTTGGCGGGAGTATGGGCAGGTGGCCGCGCATGGCAGTGAATTTGGCCCCGGTGACGCGTCGTTGACCGGTAATGTCCTGCTCTACCGGAAATCGCTGGACGATTTCAGCTTCAACTGGACGGCGCTGGGCGGAATCAAGTTTCCGACGGGCGATTCAAGCTGGCTGGGCCGGCCGGATTTTGCGGCGGGCATCGGCGGGCATGATTTGGCGCTCGGCTCGGGTTCGTTTGACGGGCTTCTGGGCACGGGATTTTCCACGCGCTGGAAGAAATTATTTTTCAACGGTCAGATGCAATATGCGATCCGCACCGAAGGCGATTTCCAGCATCAACACGCGAACGACTGGTCGTGGTCGGGCGGGCCGGGCGTGTATCTGGCGTTGCAGGACAATTACACCATCGCATTGCAGGGAACCGTTTCGGGCGAGAGCAAGGGCAAGGACACGTTTGGCGGCGTGCCGGACAATGATTCGGCCGAGAGGATTGTGTATGCCGGCCCCGAAATCAGCGTGACGTGGTCGGAAAACCTCAGCGCGCACATCGGCGTGGATTTGCCGGTGAGTTACGACAATTCGGGCAACCAAATCATGCCGACCTACCGCATTCACGGCGCGGTGACGTGGCGGTTCTAAGGCCAAGCAAATCGGCTATCCGGCATGGAAAGCCTCGCGGCTCGATCCCATTGACGCGTTGCGATACGAATAATAGTTTCGGGCTGCGCAAGTTGCGGAGGAAGGGGGACGTGCCAACCATGGCAACAACCAGAATTCCTAAAAAAAATGTTGCATGACGGCGTTCCATTGATACACTCTGCATTCGTTTTCAAGAATTGAAGCGACCNNTATGACCACCGGGTCATAGACCAATCGGCGCGCGAAATCGCCGACACCGTCAAACGCACCGGCGCGCGCGTCGCCGGGCCAATCCCGCTGCCGACCCGCATCGAACGCTTCACCGTCCAGCGCTCGCCGCACGCGGACAAGAAGTCGCAGGAAACTTTCGAGCAACGCACCCACAAGCGGCTGATTGACATCCTTGATCCCACCGCCAAGACCGTGGATGAATTGAAAAAGCTCAATCTGCCCGCCGGCGTGGACATCACCATCAAGATATGAAGACACGGATTATTGGATTATTGGATGGCTGGATTATTGGGAAAACACCGTTGGGTGTTTCTCCGGTCCATCAATCCATCAATCCGTCAATCCATCAATCCAGTTTTTAATTATGCCACTTGGACTTTTAGGAAAAAAACTCGGCAGCGCGCGCGTCTATAATGCGAGCGGTGCTTTGATTCCCGTGACGGTCGTGCTTGCCGGCCCCAACCGCGTCCTGCAGGTGAAATCGCAGGCGGGCAAGGACGGTTACAACGCTGTCCAACTCGGCTTTGGCAGCCAGAAGCCGCAGCGCATTGCGAAGCCCGCACTGGGACATCTCGTCAAATACGGCGCGCTCGACAAGGCGGCGGCGGAAAAGGCGCGGGACAAGGGCGACAAGACCGCGCTGGTGGGGGTGATGAAAATCAAGGAATTCCGCAACTTCTCGAAGGACGTCAAACCCGGCGACCTCGTCGGCCCGACGTTGTTCGCGCCCGGCGATTTTGTGGATGCGATTGGCGTCACGAAAGGCCGCGGCTTTGAAGGCGTGATGAAGCGCCACGGTTTCGGCGGCGGCCCTTCGTCGCACGGGCATAAAGGCTGGCATCGCCGCGTCGGCGCGATCGGCCAGCGCCTGTTCCCCGGCACGGTGATGCGCGGATTTAAGATGCCCGGCCACATGGGACAGGTGAAGCGCACCACGCAGAACCTCGAAGTCATCCAGGTGCGCGAGGCGGATAATTTGCTGCTCATCAAGGGCGCGATTCCCGGATCGGAAGGCGATTACGTCGTCATCCGCGAATCGAAGAAACGTCCGAAGGGCTGGAAGCCGCCGGTCAGTCTCGCGCCGATGAAACGCAAGGGTGCCGCCGAGAAGAAGGTCGAAGCCAAACCCGCTGAAGTGAAGAAATAATTTGGTAGGGACGCCGCGCTGCGGCGTCCGGACAGCGCAGCGCGCTGTCCCTACCACAAATTGAAATGAAAATTGCCATTAAAAATATCGCAGGAAAAGACCAGGGCGAACTGGAAGTGAAGTTCCCGCTGGTAGAGGACGGCAAAGGCACGCAGGCCGTGCATGACGCGGTTGTCGCGCATCAGGCGGCGCAGCGCAGCGGCACCGCCTGCACCAAGACCGTGGGTGAAGTCGCCGGCACGAACAGGAAACCGTGGCGGCAGAAAGGCACCGGTCGCGCGCGCGCCGGTTCGTTCCGCTCGCCGTTGTGGGCGGGAGGCGGCGTGGTCTTTGGGCCGAGGCCGCGTGACTTTGCAAAGAAAATTTCCAAGAAGACACGCTCACTCGCATTGCGCAAGGCGTTGAGCGAACGGCTAAAGGCCGGCGACGTGGTCGTCGTGGACGATTTGAAACTGGAATCGCACAAGACGAAGGAATTCATCGGTGTCATTTCCGCGCTGGAGTTGAAAGGCACGACGCTTGTTATTTCATCGGGCATTGATAAAAATTTGACGCTCGCGTCACGCAACCTTGAAAAGGTCGCGCTGGCGACGAGCGATTCGCTGAACACTTACGACGTGCTTCGTCCCGACAAACTACTTTTCACCAAGAGCGCGTTTGAAAAAGTTTCCGACCGCTTGACCCAGGAATAATATGAATGCTTTTGAAGTCATCAAGACCGTCCGCCTGACGGAAAAAGGCACGCGCCAGGGTGAGAAGTATAATCAATACACCGTCGTGGCCGACCGCCTCGCGACCAAGCCGCAGATCCGGCAGGCCGTGCAGGAACTGTTCAAGGTCAAGGTCATCCGCGTCAACACGCTGAACGTTCGCGGCAAATTGCGCCGCCAGCGCACTTCGCAGGCCGGCCGCGCGCCAAGCTGGAAAAAGGCGATCGTCACGCTGAAAGACGGCGACAAGATTGTTTTGACCTAGGTAAAATTTGAAACACGCATGGCGCGGAAAACTTTCCGCGCTATTTTTATTTTTCCGTTGGACAGCCTTTGTCCCTGCCAGTGTGCGAGGATTTGACATGGTCTGAATTTAGGTTCAATTAAGGTTTGACCGTGAGCACGAAAACGCCCAACCGGATTTTGCATGTGGACGGCGACAGCTTCTTCGCAAGCTGCGAAATCGCCATCAACGATAAGTTGCGGGGACGTCCCGTTTGGGTCGGGGGTGGCAGGCGAGGAGATGGCATCGTCATCGCCGCGAATCGTCTCGCCAAAACGTTTGGCATCAAAACCGGCATGGCTTGCTTCGAGGCGAAGCGGCTTTGTCCGCGCGGCGTTCTGTGCCGTCCGCATTACGATGAATACCGGCGACTTTCGGCGGAGATGTTTCACATCCTTGAACAATATTCGCCGACGCTTGTTCCCATTTCGATTGAAGAGGGCTTCCTCGATTTCACGACGATGGACAGCGTGGTCTGGCGCAACATCACGCCGGAAAAGTATGTGCGTGACAGGCGAGGAAAAGGAGTTTCTGCGCGACCGTTCCGTGCGCGAACTTTCCGGCATCGGCAAGAACCGCCAGCGCGCCCTGGCCGCGCTGGGTGCGATGACGTTTGGTCACGTCGCAAAACTGCCGTCGCCATTGCTCAAAAAGAAATTTGGCATCTGGGGAACCCAGCTCTGGCTGTTCGCCAACGGTTTGTGGAACGAGCCGCTGCTGCTGGAGTTGAAGGACCGCACGACGATTTCCAG
>PLZL01000138.1 GCA_003152145.1 Limisphaerales bacterium | reverse complement strand
ACGGCGAAATCGCGGTCGCTCACGGCGTCCATGGAATTTTGCGTGAGTTGAACTCTTCCGTTGGCGTCAACGAAATTGAGAAGTTTCGCGACGAATTCGCGATCCAACGGCAACGTCGAACCGGCAATCNNTCACGCGCGAGTGGCAGTCCCAAAGCCGTTCGCAATCGCGTTCGAGCATCTCGACATAGGCGAGCAGATGATGCGCGAGATAAACGGGCTGCGCGCGTTGCAGATGCGTGTAGCCGGGAATCAGCACGTCGGCATTTTTCTCGCCGAGCGAGACGAGGGCGCGCTGCAAATTGGCAATTTCGCCTAGCAACAAAGTGATTTCATCGCGCAGCCAGAGGCGAACGTCGAGCGCGACCTGGTCGTTGCGTGAGCGGGCGGTATGAAGTTTCGCGCCGGCGGGAACGCGCCGCGTCAACCCGGCCTCAATGTTCATGTGGACGTCTTCGAGTTCGGGTTTCCACTTGAATTTGCCGGCTTTGATTTCTTTGCCGATGGCGTCGAGGCCGCGAATGATCGCGTGTGATTCCTTTTTGGTCAGCACGCCGATTTTTTGCAGCATGGTGGCGTGGGCCATCGAGCCGGCGATGTCGTGCCGCCAGAGCCGCCAGTCGAAGGAGACGGATTCGGTGAATCGGGCAACGTCGGCGGCAGGGCCGCCGGCGAAGCGTCCGCTGCGGGAGATGGGAGATTTTTTCTTCATACGCTGGCCTGTTTTTAACGCATAGACGCATAGACGCAAAGGCATTTCCGTCCCGGCCCCGGGCTTTGCGCCGGCGCGTCTGAAAAAGTGCGTTGCCGTCCGCCTTGGAATGTGAAATGCTCTTCAAACAGCCATGAGCGAGTTCAAATACGCCTGTCCGGTGTGCGGCCAGCACATCAAGTGCGATTCGTCGCAGGCAGGCACGGTGATGGAATGCCCGACGTGCTTCCAGAAAATCACCGTGCCACAGGCCCCCGCGACCGACGACCAGAAATTAATCATCACCGGCACCAAGGTCGGCGAACGGCCCGTGTCGACCATTCCCGAGAACCGGGTGGTGATGGCGCCCAAAAAAAATTTCCCGATGGCGGCGGTGGTGGCCCTGCTCATTCTGGCTTGCGCCGCGGGCGCGGCGGTTTTTGCGTTTCGCGGAAAAATTTTCAAATCCAGTGTCACCGTCGCGCCGACCAACCAGGTCGCGTCTGGATCGGAGGATGAATCAACGCCGCCCCGAACTCAAACCCGACCCAGACCCGCGCCCGCCCCGCTCGTCGCGCCACCCGCCAATGACACGAACTGGATGCTGAACCTCGAGGCGTCAGGCATTCCCAATTCAACGGCGGCAGGGCGGATACACGGACGGGATTTCATTGTCGAGCGCGCGATTTTGCAGAACGGCACGCTGACGCTGCGCACCGGCCGCGGCGGGACGGTGGAGTTTGGCGTCATGATCAATTTCGGCGGCGCACAGCCGGAAACCCTCGCCGGCCAGTCGCTCAACATCACCACCAACGCGGACAAGGCGGCAGGTGTCATGCTGCGCTGGAAGGACGGCGATCATCAATCGAAGGTCACCATTACAAACGGCTACGCGCTACGGCTCAACTTCGGCCAGCTTTCCGGCAACCACCTTTCGGGGAAGATTTATTTGTGCGCGCCGGACGAAACGAAAAGCTACATCGCTGGAAACTTCAATGCCGACATCCGCAGGCCCAAGCCGAAACAATAAAATTGAGGCCGTCGTGGTTGGGCTTCTGGCGCGGCGGGGAAAAACCCTGGCGCTGGCCGAATCCTGCACGGGCGGCTGCATCGCGCACCGCGTGACGAACGTGCCGGGCGCTTCGGCGGTTTTTCCCGGTGGCGTGGTCGCCTACAGCAACGCGGTGAAACAAAAATTTCTTGGCGTCCGCACCCGGACCCTGACGCGGCACGGCGCGGTGAGTGAAGCCGTCGCGCGCGAAATGGCCGAAGAGGCGCGGAGGAAATTCGGCGCGGATTTTGCGATTGCGGTCACGGGCATTGCCGGGCCGGGCGGTGGGACAAAATGCAAGCCGGTGGGCACGGTTTTCATCGCGCTGGCGGGCGCGTTTGGAACAATTGTCGAACGAAAGTTGAATCCTTTTGGGCGCGAAAAATTCAAGCGGGCCACGGCGAAACAGGCATTAAAGCTGCTATTTTTGCGGCTGGTTGGCCGATTTAATTCTATTGACTGCGGGAAGGATTGCGGTAAAATGGCGCGTCGTGTATGAACAGATTTGGATTTCCGGTTTGATTTTTGAATTTTCCAGTTATACGGATTTTACCGTATATGCAGATTGAAACGATTATTGCATGTTAAGCACAAATGAGTGCTGGCCGAAATAATGGCGCGGACTGGATGCGCGGAAAAGCGAGTTTTACAGTTGCGTCATGTTCGGTCTGCTGGGCTGTGTGGACACTTTCGTAGTTTTAAGATGAATCAAATTTTAAGAACTTCGGCCCCGCGACAGATGGAAGCAATCTGTCCACA
Source organism: Limisphaerales bacterium (assembly GCA_003152145.1). The sequence goes on along the minus strand of PLZL01000138.1, from coordinate 352 downwards.
CATGACCGAATGGCGCGGTGCGACGTTCTTATTTGAAGTTGAACCAAAAAATCTGAACTGATCATGACTTTGACGGCTCCTCCATTGGCAGAAGCGAGCACGGCGCTGACCTTCCTCGTGGAGGCGACGCCCGCGCCGAAGCGGCGCGGCACGCTGCTGATCGTGGACGACGAGGACGGCCCGCGGCAGTCGCTGCGCGTGATTTTCAAGGACGATTACGACCTGCTCATGGCCGAGGACGGCCCAACGGCGATTGAGCTGGCGCAAAAGCATGACATTGATGTTGCGGTTCTGGACATCCGCATGGCCGGCATGTCGGGCATAGAAGTTTTGGAGCGCCTGAAATACGTGA
>PLZL01000308.1 GCA_003152145.1 Limisphaerales bacterium | reverse complement strand
ACCGCCTCTCGGCCATTCCCGGCAACGTCCCGCGCATCGGCAATTTCCCGCCCGGCTGCCGGTTCGCCCCGCGCTGCCCGATTGCCAGGCCGGAATGTTCGCAAAAAATTCCCGAACTGCTCGAAGTCGAACCCGGCCGTTTCGTGCGCTGTCCGTTTTGGAAATGAACGAACAATTTCATTTTATGAATCCCGACGACATAAAGCACGAATTTGACGAAGCTCAAAAACACGCAGAAAATTTGCAGAACAAGTTTGCCAAAGCTACCAAAGCTCTTGGGCAAGTTTCGTCTGTCATAGAAACTACAAAACCATATTGGGTGCAGTTGGCTGTGGAAGGCAATAACCATATCGGATCTGAAGTCATCTTGAACAGCGGTGTAGAGTCAATTCATCAGATTAAGAACGCATTGGTTGAACTTGACGCTTATGCTCCATTTCCCCTTCAGAATGTAAATACTATAGCTTTGAGCGCTTCTGCCTTTGGGTCAAATACTGCAGCGACAGGTAGTCTGTTTGTTTTGCACGACACATCACAATTTGATGTCCAAGCAATTCCCATCCCTGAGATTTCCGAAGAAAGCTGCCTTGCTGATAGATTCAGCGGACTGGACCCCGCGCTGGGCAAAGTGTGTGCGCAGATTTTTGAGAGCCTTTATGGGACGGTTTCCGATCCGGAAAGAGCCGCGTTCTTCATGATTCGCCAAACATGGGACCACCTCTTTGATAAACTCGCTCCAGATGCAGAGGTGCGCGACTCACAATTTTGGAAGAAAAAGGCGGGTGACAAACCTGATCAAGTCACGAGAGCAGAGCGCATAGAATTTGCCGTAGACCGGCACATCAAAGACCCAGTTCGAAAGAACCTCCTCCTTACATCATCGAAGCAGATGTGCGACATCTATCAAGAACTTAATAGAGCACATGAACGCGGAGAGATAGACCGAAATAAGGCAAAACGAACGCTAAACGCGATGTATCAATGGCTAATTCAATGGGCCGACGGGATTGGGATATGAACCTGCTCGAAGTCAATAATCTGAAGGTGCATTTTCCCGTGAAGCACGGCCGTTCGGTTGCGTTCACCGTTTTGCCGCATTGACGCCAAACCGCAATGCGCTTAATTTTCCAGCATGAGCACGGTTGCTGAAATCAAGGCCGCGATTGACCGACTCTCGCTGCAAGAGCGCTGCGAGCTGGAGGCATTGCTGCATCCTTTCGAGGACGACGACTGGGATAAGCAAATGAAGCGCGATGCCGTCGCCGGCAAGTTCGACGCGCTCCATGACGCGGCGGAGGCCGAACATGCCGCCGGCAAAACGATTCCGCTAATCGACATCCTGCGCGAATCGTGATCATTCCCAGCCGAGGAACTTCCGAATTCTGGCGTCTGTATCGCGCATTGCCCGCCGAAGTGCGGACGTTGGCGCAAAAGAATTATCGGCTCTGGTCGGCAAACGCTTATCATCCGTCACTGCATTTCAAATCCATCGGCAAGTTTGACTGGTCAGTTCGCATCGGCGGTCATTATCGCGCGGTCGGGAAATTTTCTGGAAATATTTTTCTTTGGGAATGGATTGGTTCGCATGAAGATTACAACAAGCGGTTTTAATCTGATTTGCCATGCCATTGCTCGAAGTCAAAAATCTGAAGGTGCATTTTCCCGTGAAGCACGGGATGTTCAGCCGCGTCCGCGAATCCGTGAAGGCGGTGGACGACGTGAGCTTCAGCATCGCGCCGGGCGAAACGCTCGGCCTCGTCGGCGAAAGCGGCTGCGGCAAGACGACGCTCGGCCGCGCCATCGTCCGGCTCGTCGAACCGACGGCGGGGGAAATCTCGCTCGACGGCGAGGACATCTTGAAAATGAGCGGCTCCGCATTGCGCGCTCGTCGGCGCAAGTTTCAGATGATTTTCCAGGACCCCTATGGCTCGCTCAATCCGCGCATGACCGTCGAGCAAATCGTCGGCGAGGCGCTGGACATCCACAAACTGACCGACAGCAAATCCGCGCGGCAGAAAAGAATTTTTGAACTGCTCAAGGACGTTGGCCTCGACCCGGTTTATGCGCAGCGTTATCCGCATGAATTTTCCGGCGGACAACGCCAACGCATCGGCATCGCGCGCGCGCTGGCGGTCGAGCCGGAACTGATCATTTGCGACGAGCCGGTGAGCGCGCTGGACGTTTCGGTGCAGGCGCAAATCATCAATCTGCTCTGCGATTTGCAGCAGCAGCGCGGCATCGCGTATCTCTTCATCGCGCACGATCTGGCGGTGGTGGAACACATCAGCCGGCGCGTGATGGTGATGTATCTCGGCAAGATTGTGGAAACGGCGGACGCGAAAGAAATCATCCGCAATCCACAGCATCCTTACACGCAGGCGCTGATTTCCGCCGTGCCGGAAGTTGATCCCGAAACGAAGCGGAAGCGAATCATTTTGCCGGGCGATGTCCCGTCGCCGATTCATCCTCCAAGCGGCTGTCCGTTTCATCCTCGCTGCCCGATTGCCCAATTGCCGAAGTGCAAAGATGAATTTCCGGAATCACGGGAAGTTCAGAAAAACCATTGGGCCTCGTGCCATTTTGCAGGGAAAAAAATTGAACAAAGTAACCGCGCCGACAATCGAAACGTCTGAACTTTCGCATGAAGCCCGCGATCAAAGTCAATGCGCGCGGAGCATTCACTTTGATTGAACTGCTCGTGGTCATCGCTATCATCGCAATTCTGGCGGCGATGTTGTTGCCCGCATTCAGCCGCGCCAAGGAATCCGCGCGAAGGATTGCCTGCACAAACAAAATCCATCAATTGGGTTTGTCGCTCATCATGTATCTGGACGACAACGGCGGCAATTATCCGCCACGCTTCTGGATGACGAACACCTGGCCGTGGCGTCTGCAAAGCGGTTACCAAAACCCGGGCATTCTTTTATGTCCGAGCGACGGCCCCAATCCCGCCACTTTCACCGGCAGCCCAATGGCCATTGACCGTTCGCCGCGCAGTTACATCATCAACGGCTGGAACGATTATTTCGCGGCGCTGGGCAATGAGATTTGGACGCGTTATGAGAGTGGAGACGGAACTTTGGTGATGCCAGAAGACGCCATCCAACAACCGGCTGACACGATTGTGTTTGGCGAGAAGGATTACAACGCGAACGACTACTTCATGGACTACCAGGAATACGACGACCTGCTGCGCCTTGACCAAAGCAAACATTCCACCGGCCCAAAAGGAAGCAACGGCAACGGCGGCGGCGGATCGAATTATGGCTTCGCCGACGGCAGCACGCGTTTTATGAAATTCGGCGGGGCGTTCAACCCGGTTGATCTTTGGGGCGTGACTGACGCGCAGCGCAACACCCTGATCATTCCGTGAGAATCGTCACGGCAATTTGAAATCACATTCGCCGTGCTGTCGTCCGGCTTCAATCAACAAAAGATAGTCAACATTTGTCGCCAACGGTTCCGCGCTCGCACCGGTAACGGATTCCATGCCTTCAAGATTTTGTCCGTAAAGAAACGCTTTTACCGGCGACGAATGAGTTTGGGCGGTGAGATGCCAGAGCGGGCGCGCCTCCTTGTTGGTCGTCCATTCAGCGAGCGGCACGACTTTGATGCTCGTCAGTTCATAAAGTTGATCCATGCCGAAGCCGGCTTCCAATCGAGGCGGATTTGCGCTGGCATCGGTGGGCCGTGGAACGCGCCGCTCGTGAAGCGTGTAAAGAATCTGGATTCCCGGCGGTTTGGACAAGGCCGACCAATAATAAATCACGACGCCAAGCAAGACAACGAGCAGGACAATTTGAAATGCGGTTTTTTTATTCATGGAAAATATTTGGAGGCATGGAATTTACTTTGAGTCCGCCAATTTTCTGCCATAATGAAAATCACATTTTGTTTTGCGGAATCAAAGATTGACGCGGCGCGTAACCCGTTCCCGGCTAAAGGCGTCTAATGGGACACGATTACCGGTTGGTGGCTGCGTTGGCCGGCGCAACGCCAATTTGGAAATCGTGCTGGCCTTTGACTTTTCCGGCGACGACGAAGAGACGATAGGTGACACCGGGCTGGAGCGGTTCGGGCCGTGCGCCTTCGACGGCGGGATCCATGCCGTTGATTTTTTGGCCATAGGAAAAATTATCCACGTCATCGGAACCTTCGTCCGAGACAAGGTGCCAGACGGGCTGGGCGAGCTTGTCCTTTTGCAGCGCGGCGAGCGGGACGACCTTGATCTCGGTGAGCGAGTAATAGTCACCACCGAGGTGGAAGATCATCGGGTTGGCTGCCGCGCCGGTTCGCCCGCCGGTTCGCCCGCCGGTTCGCGCGGGACGGCTGGTGTGCGAAATTTCAATGGTCTTTGGCCGGAACCAGTCGGTAAAATAAATGGCATAAATCCCGGCCATAACGAGCACGATGGCGATGAGAATAAAGCTTTTTTTGTTCATAAATAAAGTGAACACCGCGGGCGATTCGCCCGTCGAATCACTTATTCAGACGCGCGAAGGAATCGAATGGTTATGAAAATAACAGAACGGCGGCGGTTGGCCAGTGCGGAA
>PLZL01000360.1 GCA_003152145.1 Limisphaerales bacterium | reverse complement strand
AGAATTTTTGCCCCCGTTTTTTGGCCGGCGTAATGGCCGATCAGATTTCCAATCGCATCTGTGCGCGTTTTCATTCCCGCTCCGCGCATCCACGCACCAACGAGTTCGTTGGCCCGGCGCATGGCCGGCGACGCGAACGTGCGGGTGAGCCGGCCGGGTTCGTCGGTGATGCGGGCGAGATCGTCGCAACGCCGCATCACATTTTTTGCTAGAGATGCGCTCATGTTTTTGAAGAAAAGCTCCAAGCGCCAACATCCAAGCTCCAGAGAAACTTCAAACTCCAAACCTCAAACCAACGCGCGCAACATTTTGGCGCTTGATGTTTGGAGCTTCTCTGGATGTTGGCGCTTCGGGCTTGGAGCTTCATTTGCGGCAAGTCAGCTTCCGCGATAGGTCGAATACGCCCAGGGCGAGCACAGCAGGGGAACATGATGGCTCGCGCCGGCGTCGGCGATGCCGAAACGCACGGGGACCTTGTTGAGGAAACGGGTTTTCGGCAACGTCGTTCCCCGGGCCACGAAATAATCGCCGACGAAAAAGACGATTTCATATTGTCCGGGCCTGATTTCGTCGGCGCTCAACAGCGGCTGGTCGGTGCGTCCATCCGCGTTGGTTTTCACCGTCGTGACAAGTTCGCGCTCTTCACCATCAAGCGACCAGAGTTCGATTTTCATTCCCGACGCCGGGCAGCCGTGCGCGGTGTCGAGGACATGCGTGCTTAATTTGGCGGGCATATTTTAATGGTTTGATGGACAAACATAGTTTCAAGTTGCTGTTTTGCTGCTGCTGCCTTTTCGTCAAGCTCTTTGCTCATTTTAGTTATTGGCTGGCGATCAAGTCTTGCAGACGAAGTTCGGCGATTTTGAAAATTTCTTCAAGCGCTGTTTTGATTTCCTGCTCGCGCGAATTTTTCAACCGCTGTTCAAAACCGGCGAGAATCGCCTCTTTTTTATTCAACCGCGTGCAAATCACAAATGGAAAACCGAATTTATTTTTGTAGGCGGCGTTTTGTTTTTGGAACAAATCTATTTCTTCCGGCGAAAGCTGGTTCAATCCAGCGCTGGCTTGTTCGCCGGTGGATTCGCGCGTGAGCGTGCCGGCCAGCGCGGTGCGGCCAACCAAATCGGGATGCGCGCGAATCAAGGCGAGTTGTGTTTCTTGGCCGGAATTTTTCACGGTTTCGCAAAGCGCGCGGTGCAGATTTTGAAAGTCCGCGAACGGCCTTTGTTTCCAGGTCGTTTCCGCGATCCACGGCGAATGTTCAAACACCGGGCCGACGATCTGGACAAAATCATTTTGCGGCAGTCCGTTCAATTTCGCGAGCGTGTATTTTTCAGCCATGCGCTTTTTTGCGTGTCATCCTTTACTGAAGCTTTAAGATAATCCTTCAAAAGAGGAAAGCGACATGAAACTCATCCAGCATCAATACGGCAAGGCGCGCGTCCGCGTCATGAAAGTCACCCGCAACGGCACGCAACATTCGGTCAAGGAACTCGACGTGCGGGTCATGCTGCAAGGCGGCTTCGACGCGTCCTTCACCAAAGCCGACAACCGGCTGGTCGTGGCGACGGATTCGGTGAAAAATACCATCAATGTTCTGGCGAAACAAAAATTGGGTGCAGACACGGAAGCGTTCGGCCTCATGCTGGGTGAACATTTCCTCAAAAATTACAAACACGTCAGCCGCGTGGAAGTGAGCCTGACGGAACATTGCTGGGAAAGAATCAATGTGAAAGGAAAGCCGCACGCGCATTCTTTTAGCGAAAAGGGTGCGGCCACGCCGTTCGCGAAAATCACCTGCACGCGCAAAGAAAGCGTCGTCGAATCCGGCATCGAGGAATTGTTCATCCTGAAATCAACGGCGTCGGGCTTTGAAAATTTTCTGCGCGACGGATTCACCACCTTGCCGGAAACAGACGACCGGATTTTTGCGACCAAGCTGAAAGCAGTTTGGACATTCACGAAGAAACCGAAAAACTACGCGAAGACGAACGGCAAAATCATCGAGGCGATGCTGGCGATGTTTGCGAAAAATTTCAGTCCGTCCGTTCAGGTGACGCTGTTCCAGATGGGTGAGGCGGCTTTGAAAACCGCGCCGGAGATTTCCAAGGTTCATATCGCGATGCCGAACAAGCATTGCCTGCTCATCAATCTCAAGCCATTCGGCCTCGAAAACAAAAACGAACTGTTCGTCCCGACCGACGAGCCGCACGGGCAAATTGAAGGAACCGTCGCCAGGTGAAGCTCCAAATTCCAGGCTCCAACATCCAAGCACCAAGCTCCAGAGAAGCTCCCAGTCTCAAACACCAAACACTGTGCACACCAGGATTTGAAGCTTGGTGTTTGAAGTTTCTCTGGAGCTTGGATGTTGGTGCTTGGTGCTTTTTCTTTTGAAGCGGCGCGCTATTTTTTCAAAATCTTGCGCAGTGCGTTCAAGACCGTGTCCACGTTTTCCTTCCGGGACGCTTCACCCATCAGCCCGATACGCCAGATCCTGCCTTTGAGCGGGCCGAGGCCGGCGCCGATTTCGATGTTGTAACCGGCCAGCAATTGTTTGCGCACGGCGGCTTCGTCCACCCCTTCGGGCACGCCGACGGCATTTAGTTGCCATAGTTGGTGGCCGGCTTGCGACACGATCTTCATGATCATGGCTTCCAGGCCGCGCCCCAGCGCCAGATAATTTTCCTCGTGCCGGCGCCACCGGTTTTCCAGGCCTTCCGCCAGCACCAGACGCAGGGCTTCGTGCAATGCGTAATTCATGCTGATCGGCGCGGTATGGTGATACACGCGTTCCTGTCCCCAATACGACGACAGCAAATTCACATCGAGATACCAGCTTTGGACCTTCGTTTTGCGTCGGGTGGCGACCTCAAACGCATGCGGACTCAATGAGACCGGCGACAAACCAGGTGGACAGCTCAGACACTTTTGCGTGCCGCTGTAAACGGCGTCCACGGCCCATTCGTCAATCCGCACCGGGCAGCCGCCGAGCGACGTGACCGTGTCGAGCAGGAACAATGCGCCGGCCGCGTGCGTGAGCTTTGAGATTTCTTCAACCGGCGTCAGCACACCGGTGGATGTTTCGGCGTGGACGATGGCGACGAATTTCGGTTTGGAAACTTTTTTCAGCGCGTCGGCGATTTGCTGCGGTGCAATGATGTGTCCCCATGCCGATTCGACTTTGGTGACGCGCGCGCCGCAGCGTTCGGCCACGTCGCACATGCGCGTGCCAAAAACGCCATTCACGCCGATGATGACTTCATCGCCGGGTTCAATCAGATTGACGAAGCAGAATTCCATTCCCGCGCTGCCAGTGCCGCTGACGGGGAAAGTCAGTTCGTTCTTAGTCTGAAAAACCTCACGGAGCATGGCCTTGATTTCCTCCATCATTTTGACAAAGAAAGGATCGAGATGGCCGACGAGCGGTTGCGCCATGGCACGCAGGACGGACGGCGCGACGTTGCTGGGGCCGGGACCCAGCAGCAACCGCGGCGGCGGAATGAATGCCGATGGAATTTGCATGAGAGGCGATGATACCACAATCAAAGCTCAAGACAATGATTTCAACGCGATGAGAAATTCCGTGCGGGGAGCAGGCAATCGGGAAAAATGTCCGCCAAATCAGCGCAGGGCCAGTTTGCTGATGATTTCTTCCACGACCGCTTCATGATTTTTATTCCCGCAATCAATGACGATTTGCCCGTGTTTGGCATACAGCGATTCGCGCTCTTGGCATAATTCATCGAACGATTGCCCCCTGGCTTTGGCTATGCCCCGGGTTTCAAAATTATTGATTCTTTTCAACAATTCATTCGTCGCCAATTTCAAATAAACGATTTTCCCATCGTCTTTCAAATGGTTGATTGCCTTTTCGCTGTAGACCGCGCTTCCACCGGTGGCGATGACGGTGTTTTTGACGCTCAACTGTAAAATTTCGCTTTCCTCAAATTCTCTTAATTTCAAGTAACCCTGCCCATCCAGAATGTCCTGCAAACTTTGCCGGTGCCGGTTTTGAATGAGCAAATCAGTATCAACGAAATCTTTGGATAAAAATTTCGCGAGGATGACGCCAATGGTGCTTTTACCCGCACCGGGCATTCCGATTAAAACGATGTTTTGCATGATTTTCAATTGCCCTGACTTTGCGCCGCGCGGCACCTGCACTTTGGTCAACTTGTTTTTCGGGACCGAAGGTCTCACGGTCACGCCGTCCAAAGATGACGAATATTCCGACCCTTCTCGCCTCCAAGTTGAATGCTTGGGCTTCAATATCTTTGGGGGATTGAGGCTGCAATTGTCAACGAAACTGTCAACAAAATGACTACCTGCGCGCCACTCGGAAACTGCTGCCAAACAACTTCCCACTGCCGGGTAACACTCCGGAAGCGGGTTCGATTGGGCATCCGGATTATTGCGAGATGGTGGCGGCATTTTCCAGTTCTTTCAAATCCTGATCGTCATCAATAAATGTGAAAATTTCCGAATGCCCGTCGGCGAAAACGAGCGGGTATCCGGTTTTATGCCGGCGCGACGGTTCGTCCTGAAATCCCTGGGCCCGGTCCATATATACGACGAACATTCCGTCGTTGAGGGTGATTTCGTCTTCATCGAGAAAAACGTAAAGCTGCGAGGGCTTTAATATGCTGGAATCCGTCTGGAACAGGCGGTGCGTCGTGTCCAAATCATCGGCCGGGCTGGCGAATGGTTCGCCATTCATCCAGTTGTTCATCGAATAACTTCGCAAGACAGGCAAACCCGCTATTGTGCGCCGGTCGCTGGGACACCGGTAAATTTCGTATGACTGGCTGTAAGGCAAAAGCGTGCCGCGGGAAATGGCATTTTTATTGGTGCAATCCAGCACGCCGGGTTGAACCTCGCCAAAAGGATTGGGCATATTGAAGGTTCTGGCCACACCGCGCACCGAGGCATTCGAATTGAGGGTGCCCGTGTTCGGATCGAACGGCCAGCACGAAGCAATTCTCCCGGTATTCCCGCCGTTATTTATTATCCAGGCGGTTCCCAATTGCTTGATATTATTCATGCACGCGATCCTTTGCGCCCTCGCTTTGGCCGAGGAAAGCGCGGGCAGCAGCAGCGCCGCCAGAATGGCGATAATGGCAATGACCACCAGCAACTCAATTAAAGTAAAACCGGAACGTGTTCCCATTCAGTTTCCCAATGTCTTGTCATGGATCCCCTGATCGGTGCCCCACAGGTCCGGCGACACCACCGTGTTGGTCCACTTCAGCCCTGTCACATGGTTGTCAAGGAACAGGTAGTTGGCTTGGCCCGTGTGACGTTCCGAATCCAGTTCACCGGGATCAACGCTGTCGCGGTCGGCGCGATGGGAGCCGGTGTCGTTCGGCCCGAGGGTTTCCGCGACGAGGATGGTCTCGCTCTGATTCAGGATGGCTCCGACCTTGATGTTGTCGTAATACCAATTCATCCCGTAGCCGGGCTGATGGGGATAATCGCTCTGGAGCTGGCTGGGGCAGACGAAGATGCGCGCGCCGTTGGTCAGCGTGTTGTTCCGGGTGATGTAGGGCACGAGCAGCTCATCGTAACCGATTTCCACGCCGTTGGCATTATAGCCATAATAACGCTGCATCAGATGATCATCGTGCTCCTGGGCATAGAGATTGAAGGCGATGCCGATCTGCCGGACATCGTTGACGCATTGAATGGACTTGGCTCTCTTCTTGGCGGCGCTCAACACGGGCAGAAGCATCGCGGCGAGAATCCCGATGATGGCGATGACCACCAGCAGTTCGATCAAAGTGAACGCGCGGTCTGCCGTTGCAGTTTTCATGTTCGCGTATCATTCATGCGCGGTGGCGCGAGCCATCAACCACGCAACATCTTTATGCGCAACCAGGCTCGCGTCAAATGTCAGCCATGGGAACAAATATGATCTCCATTTCATGGCTTGCTTGCTTCCCCAATATGAGCGAAACACGCCGCCCGTGCAATGACTGCGAAGGTTTCCCTGTAAACTTATTGGTTATCTGATGGCTTGATTCGCATAATGTCCGCTTTTTGCCGGGCGTCCGGTCCGCGTCAATCCAAACTGACCCACTGCGAATTGTGGATGCGGGCGGACGGTCGTCAGCTTGTGAACAAATAACTTTTGAGCTGCGACGCGCAACCGCTACGATGGCGCGATGTCGGCGGCCTGCAACGAATTGCCCGACGCAACGATTCAGCATCTTGAAAATCTGAAATCGCACGGCGTGCCGAAGGATGCCGGAACGGTTTCGGGAATGCGCAGAGAACATGAATGGTTTCCACGCGATTCAAAAATCACGAAAAGCCGCATTTTTCATCTTTCTCGAAAAACGGGACAGCCGCATCATTAAATGACTGACCATGAAAGAATTACTGCAGCGGCATAATTGGCATTCAATTGGCGGAAAGTTGAACGACAAGTTTACAGCGGGTTTCCAGCCCGCCGCGAATTTTTGCCGAAACGGAATTTGATATTTCGCCCGGTTGAACGCTAAATTTGAATTATGAATCCAACGATCAAACTTTCAGTCGCCTTCGCATTCGCGATCTTTCTGGCTGGTTGTTCGACGGTGGGAAATCCGCGCGCAAAAGTTTTTGACGTTCGGCAGTCCGGCGCAGCGGGTGACGGAAAAACGCTCGATACTGCGGCCATCCAGAAAGCATTGGACGAATGCGGACAATCGGGCGGCGGCGTTGCCGAAATTCCCGCCGGGATTTATTTGAGCAAGCCGGTTTTTCTTCGGAACAAAACGAGGTTGCAACTGGACGCCGGAGCCGTTTTGCAGGCACGCGACGAGCCGTCCGACTTTCTGGATGCAAACGGCGCGACGCTCGCTTTCGTGAACGGGAAAAATCTGACGAACGTCGTCATCTCCGGACGCGGAACCATTGATGGTGCGGGCGCTCGCTGGTGGGCGCCGGTCCGCGCGGCGAAAAAATCAGGCCAGCCGGAAACCGTCCGCCGCCCGCGGCTGGTCGTGCTCACCAACTGCAAAAATGTCCGCGTTGAAAATGTGACGCTGCAAAACTCGCCGAGTTTTCACCTGGTGCCGTCGGATTGCGAAAATGTGGTCATCACCAATGTGACGATTCAAGCGCCGGCCGATTCGCCGAACACGGACGCCATTGATCCGAGCTGCAAAAACCTCCTCATCACCCGGTGCCGGCTGAACGTGGGTGACGACAACGTGGCCATCAAGGCCGGACACAAAGTCGCCGGGCGCGAGTTTCAGGATGAAAACATCACCGTCATGGATTGCACTTTTTTGCGCGGGCACGGCATGTCCATCGGCAGTGAAACGCGCGGGGGCGTTAAAAATCTGCTGGTGAAAAATTGCACGTTCGACGGCACGACCAGCGGCATCCGCATCAAAACATCGCGGGAACGCGGCGGAACGATTGAAGGTCTCGTTTATCGCAACCTCACGATGACGAATGTGGAGATTCCAATCAACATCACCTGTTACTATCCCAAAATCCCCGCCTCGGACTCCGCGCAACCGGTCACCGCGGACACGCCGGTTTATCGTGACATTCAAATCATCAATCTCACGGCGTCCGGGCCGAAGAGCGCGGGTTTCATTGTCGGTTTGCCGGAAATGTGCGTTTCGAATGTTGTTTTTGAAAACGTAAAACTATCCGCCGTAACCGGCCTGACCATTCGCAACGCCAAAGGCATCCGGTTCACGAACTCATCGGTCGCCGTGAAACAAGGAGCGCCATTCACCGCTGAAAACGCGGACGTTGAAGGTTTGGGCAAACAAGGAGAATGAGAAAAACATCCGGCGTCATACTTGTGGCTGTATTCGCGGCATTGCTGCTGGCCGGCGTCAACTCGCTCCGCGCCGCGGATGCCGCGCCTGCGCACAAAATCAAAATTATTCTGGTCGGCGATTCGACGGTTCAGGACAGTTCCGGCTGGGGGCTCGGCTTCAAACAGTTTCTCGACACCAACAAGGTCGAGCTGATCAACACCGCGCGCGGCGGACGCAGTTCCATGAGCTTCATGCGCGAAGGCCGCTGGACGAACGCGCTCGCGCTCAAGGGCGATTACTACCTGATTCAGTTCGGCCACAATAACGAACCGGGCCACCCGGGGCGCGCCACGGACATGCCGACGTTCATCGCCAACATGACGCAATATGTGGATGACGCGCTGGCCATCGGCGCAAAACCGATTNNAGCCTGGCGCCCTACGCGGAAGAAGTCAGAAAAATTGCCGCCGCGAAGAATGTTCCACTGGTGGATTTGCAGGCCCGCAGCATCGAATTGTGCGAAAAACTTGGCCGGGAAAAATGTTACGAGTTCAGTCCGGTCAAAACCGTTGACGGAACGAACACATTTGACGGCACGCATCTCAAGCCCAACGGCAGCGTGATATTCGCGCGGCTGGTCGTGGACGAGCTTCGCAAAAACGCGCCGGAACTCGCGCCCGTGTTGCGTGACGAACCAGTCAATGCAAATCCCGTTTTCTACGACGCCGTCATTTATGAAGATGGTTCGGGCACGCAGACCAATTTGCAGGACGCCATCGCCGCCGCGCCCGACAACGGCACAAATACATTTTCGATCTTGATCAAACCCGGCACTTATCAAGGGCAGATCATTGTGCCGAAGTCGAAACGGCATCTCAAATTTGTCGGTGAAAACGCAGAGGACACGATTGTCACCTACTCGCTCAACCAGAACGAAGCGCCATCGCCGGATGGGCGGCCAATTTACAATAACGCCGGCACGGTGGTTCTCGGCGACGATTTTCACGCGGAAAACATCACATTTCAAAACACGTCCGGCGATCACGGGCAGGCGCTGGCTTTGCGGGCGGACGGGGATCGTGAGGTTTTCAACCACTGCCGCTTCCTTGGCTGGCAGGACACGTTGCTCGTCAACAATGGCCGCTATTATTTTACGAATTGTTATGCCGAAGGACGCGTGGATTTTATCTATGGCTCGGCAGCGGCGGTTTTTGATCGCTGTGAAATTCACAGCAAGAATGGCGGTCACATCACTGCCGCCAACACGCCGAAAGACAGGCCATTCGGTTTTGTTTTTATGAATTGCAATCTTACCGGCGATCCGCAGCCGTGGATCAGTCCCGAGGGAATTCCCGCGAACACGAACAGTCCGCCCAAGGCCGACCTCGGCCGTCCGTGGCGGCCGTATGCGAGCGTCACCTACCTGAATTGCGAGATGGGCGGCCACATCAAACCCGAAGGCTGGAACAACTGGCGCAATCCGACGAATGAATTGACCGCGCGTTATGCCGAATACAACAGCACCGGCCCGGGCGCGAATCCTGACAGGCGTTTCAAGTGGACCAGGCAGTTGATGAAAGAGGAGGTGGAGAAAATCACGATTGAATCCGTCCTGGGCGGAAGCGACAATTGGAACTCGACCGTGCAACTGCAATGAAGCATCAAACAGTTCGGGGCGGCGCGATGCGGTTCAAAATTTCCGGCACATGGGACCAGGAATCTCCGCCGGCTAAGGCTCCTTGTAGAATTCCTATGCCCAGATTCATTTCTTCAAATCCTCTGCGATGGTGGCGAACTGCTCCATCGCCGCTTCCAAGTCAGCGGTGATGTCAGCAGCAATAATTTCTGGTGCGGGCAGATTCGCGGATTCTTCCAGCGCATCGTCTTTCAGCCAGAAGATGTCCAGGTTCACTTTGTCACGCTTGGTCAGTTCTTCGTAGGTGAAGGACTTGAAGCGCTCGCTCTCTTTTCGCTCATGGCGATTTTTCGGGTTGTAGCACGCGACGAAGTCGTCGAGGTCGGAGCGCTTGAGCGTGTTTTCCTTGAGCGTGAAATGCAGGTTCGTGCGCAGGTCGTAAATCCAGAGCTTCTGCGTCCACGGCTTTTCCTGCGCGGGCTTGCGGTCGAAGAACAGGACGTTCGCCTTCACGCCCTGCGCATAGAAGATGCCGGTGGGCAGACGCAGCAACGTGTGAACGTCCGCCTGCTTGAGCAGTTCGCGCCGGATAGTTTCGCCCGCGCCGCCTTCAAAGAGCACATTGTCCGGCAGCACCACCGCCGCGCGACCGTGCTGCTTGAGGATGGTGAAAATGTGCTGGAGGAAATTGAGCTGCTTGTTGCTCGTGCTCGCCCAGAAATCGTCGCGGTTGATGATGAGCGATTCCTTGGACGACTCGCCCGCGTCGTTGACGATGGTCACGCTGCTCTTTTTGCCGAACGGCGGATTGGCCAGAACGATCTCGTATTCGCCATGCTTCCCGGCCAACGCATCCTTCGTTACCACGGGCAGGCCGCCGTCGCCTAATGGGAGGTCGGACTCCGACCCGATGCCATGCAGAAGTAGATTCATCGCGCAGAGGCGCGTGACGCTGTCCACCAGCTCGATGCCGAAGAACGTGCCGCTCTTGAGCTTCTTCTTTTGCGCCCGGTCGAGTTGGTAGTGCTTCGCGAGATAATCGTGCGCTGCCAGTAGAAACCCGCCGGTCCCACAAGCGGGGTCGCAGATCATATTGCCAGGTCCAGGTTGGACCGCATCCACCATGGCGGCGATGAGGGGGCGCGGCGTGAAGTATTGGCCCGCGCCGCCTTTCACGTCCTCGGCGTTCTTTTGCAGCAACCCCTCGTAAGCGTCGCCCTTCACGTCGGCGGAGAGGCTGGACCACTGCTCCTTGTCAATCAGGTCCACGATGAGCCGGCGCAGCTTGGCCGGGTCTTGGATTTTGTTCTGCGCCTTGCGGAAAATGACGCCGAGCATGCCCGACCGCTTGCCGAGTTCCTCCAACGTATGGCGATAATGGATTTCCAGTTCGTCGCCATCCTTGGCCAGCAACGCCGGCCAGTCCTTGCCCTTGGGAATGGGCGACGGCTTATTGAACGGCGGACGCGACTGCTCATCCGCCATTTTCAGGAACAGCAGAAACGTCAACTGCTCGACATAATCGCCATACGACAAACCGTCATCGCGGAGAATGTTGCAATAATTCCAAAGTTTCTGGACGAGTTGCGGTGCTGGGTTGCTCATTTGCGGGATTTTCTCTTTCGATTTCGAGAAGCGCTTTGATTTGGTCTTAAGTTTTTCTTTGTTTCGCGGGAATAGACTCTCTTAAGACCAACGAACATATCGTATTGTTTCTTTCCATTAAGATAGTTGGTCCAAGCAAAACCAAGCTGGGTTGCCTCCTTTTGGGTAACTTCCTGATCTTCGGATTGAGGAGCAACGCCCTTCTTCTTCAGTGTTTCAATCGCTTTAACAACCAAGTATTTCACCGTATCCCACGCCAAGCCATGAAGTATTCCTTCCCACATCACCAAGCCAATTCCCACCAGCCAAGGATCCGGAGGAACGAGAGAATAATCAAGTTTTCGGCCCTTCCTCTTATCTTCGGCTCCCATTGCGCGATATAGGACATGCTCATAAATCAGAGATGAAACGCTGATACGTGATTCCCATGGATTTTCCTTAAAATTCGGTCCTCTCACTGGAATATTTACACCATCCTTCTTGGGACCATCTGTTACATCTACAGTGTATTCGTATGGATTGAATTGGATGTATTTCATTTGAGTTAAGTGGTCATGATGCGGGTGTTGAGTGCTTCCTGAAAAGTTCTTCGATCTTGATATGGGCGAAATAAAGCATTGCCGAAACTGTTATCGCCCCCACAACCGAAGTGATCAAAAATGCTGATTGGAAAGCCTCCGGCACTTTCCAATCGAAGAAGAGGCAGGAAACACCCACGACTGAAAATACGGCTGCGTAGGCCAAGCCAATAATGCAGCCGAGCTTAAAGTCGAAGTAGAGTTCCCAGTTCAATGAGCAGAACCGCTTCGGGAAGAGGTCTTCTTGAATCCCATTCCAAACATGCATGAATGCTATCCCGGAGACATCCGGCAAATAGACGAATGGCGAGCTGGCCACAAGAAGGTTCGGAGCAAGCGCTTCCCGCTGGGCTTTGTTGGCTGGGTCGACAACAGTGACGTGTCCCTCGCTTGAATACTTGGCTAGTTTTCCAAAAACGAACTTAGGAGCGCTCTGCTGCCCATCCACTGCATCAGTAATTGCCCAGTCGAACTTGCCGATGCGCAGCACGGGTGCGTTCAAAGCAGCGGCAACGAGCTTGTCTTGCGTCAAACCGCCGATCTTAATGACGCGAGACAGATAGTATCGTCCTTTTTGTGTCTTCATATTTACGCGAGGTCAGATCAGAAATATTCTCCTGTTTCCGCTTCGAGCTCACCGTCTTCGTCCGAATCGTCAAGGAGGTCATAAATATCCACAGCTGGCGGCTTCACCTTCGGGGGCGGCAAAGTCGGAAGGGCTGTCTTGGTGTCATCGTAGAAGCGCACACCTGCCGCCTTCAGCTTGCTAAAGTTGACGTCGCTGCCTACGAAGTCTTTCCCATCCGCTGGTGCAAGCCACCCGCGGACTGCTGCTTCATACGCCAGCATCCATCGCGAATCATACAATTCACCCGCTGTGAGCGCTGCCGCGAGCGGGTCAAGCTCCGCCGGGGTTTCTGCCAAGCCTAGTGTTCGGGCATGAAGCGCTGCCAGCGCGCATATCGAGTCTTCCATCTTCACGACGAGCCGGAGCGATTCCGTCGAGAGTTTGAAACCTTGTGCAATACAGCCCCAAACCGACCAAGCAACCTCGCTCGAGTGGCGCTGAGGGGCATGCTCGACAATCGTCTTTAGCAGGAGATTCCGGCGACGCTCTTTCCTTGCGTCATCAGCCACTTGCTGGCGAAGGATTGTGTTCAGAACAACCGGAAGTGCCCCAGCCTCTACGCGTGCGGCCTGAACAAGCAAATCTTCCGCGACTTCATAGTTCGCTTTCCAAGTGCGAATGTTGGCGATCCTGCCCGCTGCATATTTCAGAACTCCGGTATCCGGGAATGCGTGGGAAAGCTCGAACGCGGTATCGAAGAAGTGAATCAATTGTGATTTGAAACTGGCTGACGACGGTTCAAGCACAAATCCTTTGAGGGTATCCACCCAGATTTCTTCGATGCGCTGAGGGAGCGGAATGATTCCCGTCTTGGCAGGATTCAAATGAAGTTCAAAACTCAAGAGAACTTCTTGGAACAGCGACAGGCCTTCCAGCGCTTGCGATTGGTTGTCAAATACTAGTTCGTAATCATCTACATAACGCATTCCTGCGATGTTCAGTTTCGCTAGTTCCGCATCAACCTTGCACAACAGCATCTCTGCGATGAGCAGCGACGTGTCTGGTCCGATTGGAATTCCGTTTGTCTGACCGTATTGGCAGTTCTGGACCAACTTATCCAGTTGATTGCCGAGATTCTGATCGAATTTGTGTTGCTTGGAATATACCTTGCCGTGCAGCGCCCACGAGATGCTGTGTGTATAAACCGACGGATAGAAACGACTTATGTCCGCACGCAGCAAAAACCGACCTTGGGCGTAAACTTGGGCGCGCCTTTCGGAACGCTGGTCCATCTTGTGTTTGCGCCCTATTCCCCGTTTTGGGTCGGTTGTAACGGGACTGCTGAGAGAAAAGCCTGATGCGGTGGCTTCTTTCTCAAGCACAGCCCAGTTGTCCACGACGAAGTCGGCTAGAAACGAAAAATGGATCGGGTTGAGGATCGACAATTGCCGGCGAAGCGTGCCCGTTCGTGCGAGATTGAAAACCTCCGGTATTGACGTTGCTGGTTTAGGAACGAATGGAAACGCTTTTGGCTTCTCGGATGCAACGAACTTTGCCAGCGCTTGAGAGACAAACGGGGGTGGCAGTTCCTGCGGGAAGTAGCCGCGCTCCAGGAGATTTTCAAGTGTCAGGCTCATTCGCTTTTGGGTTTCAAACGAGTTCTCCGGTAAAGGCTTTTTGGAGGATGGACTGGCGGAGGCGGGTGGCGCGCTGGAGGTTGGCGGTCACCACCGACTCCAACTCCTCCACCACGCTCAACC
>PLZL01000115.1 GCA_003152145.1 Limisphaerales bacterium | reverse complement strand
GCAGCGGGAATGGCGATGTGTTCGACGAAAATGTTCATATTGTAACCGCAGATTACGCGGATTGCGCGGATGAAAAAAGAATCAACTTTTTGATTTTTCCCGGCGCGCGGCGGTGACGGACAGCGCGATGGAAATCAGAAGAATCGCGGCCACGACCAGCAGCGAGACGCTGGTGGAAATTTCAATTTGAAACCACTGTTGCGGATGGTCGTGCGGGTCGAGCAGCATTTTTACGCCGATGAAGGCGAGCACGACGGACAGGCCGATTTTCAAATAACGGAACCAGCCGAGCGCGCCAACGAGCAGAAAATACATCGAGCGCAGGCCGAGGATGGCGAAGACGTTCGAGGTGAAAACGATGAAGGCCTTGCGCGTCACGGAAAAAACCGCCGGCACGGAGTCCACGGCGAAAATCAAATCGGTGGTTTCCACGAGCAGCAGCACCAGCGCCAGCGGCGTGAGGGCGAGCCGTCCATCGAGCCGCGCGATAAACTTCTGGCCGTCGTAATCGTGCGCGACGGGGAAAAACCTCCGCACCAGCCGCAGCACGAGGTTTTTTTCCGGCTGCACCATTTCCTGTTTGGAGAAAAACATTTTTGCGCCGGCAAAAACGAGGAACGCGCCGAAGACGTAAAGCACCCAGTCAAATTGGTGGATGAGCGCGACGCCGACGGCGATCATCGCCCCGCGCATCACGAGCGCACCGAGAACGCCCCAAAAGAGGAGCCGGTGCTGAAATTCCACCGGCACGCGGAACCAGGCAAAAATGAGGGCGATGACGAGGATGTTGTCGAGCGAGAGCGAAAGTTCGATGACGTAGCCGGTGGTGAAGGCCTCGGCGTCCGCGCGTCCGCGCCAGAAAACCATCGAAAGGGCAAACGCCATGGCCAGCGCGACCCATAATGCGCTCCACGCGGCGGCTTCCTTGAATTTGACGGCACGCGCGCGGCGGTGAAACGCGCCCAGATCGAGCGCGAGAAAAACAAGGACGCAAAGAATAAAACCCGCCCAATGCCAGGGCGTGATTTGAACCGGATTCATTTACGATTCACGATTTACGATTTACGCGCCGCTTGCAAATGGAATTAATTCGCAAATCGCAAATCGTAAATTCTTCAGACCTTCGCCGCTGTTGCGTTCTGCATCGTCACCGCCGACGCGCCGATGTTCGGGCGCTGGCCTTTGTGCCACCACAGCACGAACGCGCTGGCGATGTAGATGGACGAATANNTGATGATGCCGATGAGGAAGGTGAACGCGAAATCGTTGATGACGCCGCCGCCGAAAATGTAAAGCGACCCGGTGGCCAGAAACACCGTGCCGGAGGTGATGATGGTGCGGCTCAACGTCTGGTTCAGCGCCGCGTTGATGACCTCCTTGAACGTGCCGCGCATGCCGAGCTTCAAATCTTCGCGGATGCGGTCGAAGATGACTACTTTGTCGTTAATGGAAAAGCCGATGATGGTCAGCACCGCTGCAACGACGGTGGCGTTGAACTGGCGTCCGGAACCGGAAACCCCGTTGGCGATGCAATAGCAGCCGATGGTCAGCAACACGTCGTGAACCACCCCGACGATGGCGCCGACGGCGAAGGAAAACTCGTAGCGGAACGCGACATAAACCAGAATGCCGAAGAGCGCCAGCAACGAGGCGATGATGGCCGAGTTCCGGACATCCGCGCCCACGGAAGCGCCCACCTGCTGGCTGCCGCGCCATTGGAAGTGCGCCTCCGGAAACTGTCCAGTCAGCGCCTGCTTCACCTTGTCCGCCGAACCGATGGAGGTGGTCACGCGCAGCGTTTCCGTGCCGCCAGTCACATCCTTCTGATATTGGATTTGGGCGTCCGTCTCATTGATGCCGGTCATGGCGCCGCGGATTTTGTCCACGTCCAGCTTTTGCACAAAGCTGAACGTCGTGCTGTCTCCACCACGGAAGTCAACGCCGAACAACTTCTCCCCGCGCGTGAAGCCGTAGCCGAGCGAGAGGATGACGAACGCCCAGGTGATGATGAACAACGGCTTGGCGATTCCCATGAAGTTGACGTTCGTGGCGCGAATGAGATGGAACATGCCGAGCGATTTCAGCCAGTTCCGGTCCAGCAAAAAGTCGAAGATGAGCCGCGTCACGACCAGCGCTGTGAACAAGCTCGCCGCCACGCCAATGGTCAACGTCACGCCGAAGCCCTTGATTTCGCCCGTGCCCATGAAAATCAAGATGACGGACGAAATGAGCGTCGTGACGTGCGAATCGAAAATCGTGCCGAACGCGCGGGCGTAACCGGCGGCAATGGCTCCTCGGAGCGATTTGCCCTTGGCCAGCTCCTCGCGCAGGCGCTCGTAAATCAGAACGTTTGCGTCCACCGCCATGCCGATGGTGAGCACCACGCCCGCGATGCCCGGCAGTGTGAGCGTTGTGCCGACCGAGCACATGACGCCCAGCAGAATGATGATGTTCGTAACGAGCGCGATGTTCGCTGTGAGACCGGCAACCCGGTAGTAAATCAGCATGAAGAACGAAACCAAAATGACGGCGGCGACGGACGCGCGGATGCCGCTGTGAATCGAGTCCTTGCCCAGCGTCGGGTCCACGTCGTAGGAATAAACCGGCTTGAGCCGCGCGCGCAGCGGATTTTGGAGGACGGCCGCCAGTTTCTGCGCTTCTTCCGGCGTGAAATGGCCCGTGATTTCGCCGTTGTTGTCAATCTCGCTGTTGATGTTCGGCGCGGAATAAAGTTGGCCGTCCAAAACGATGGCCAGCCGCCGTCCGATGTTGTTGCGCGTGACGTCGCCGAACCGTTTTCCGGCGGCGTCCGTGAGCGTGAACTCAATATTCGGTTCGCCCAGGTTGCCGCGCCCCATCCTCGCGTTTTTAACGATGTCGCCCTTGAGTCCGTTCTCCGCTTTTTTCTTCACGATGACGATTTCGGGCAGCGACGGCTTGCCGTTCTGTGGCGGCTCGACATGCTTGAGCATCTCGTAACCCGGCGGAATTGGTTCGTTGTTGTCTATGATTTCCTGACTGTCTTCCTTCACCAGCCGGAATTCGAGATACGCGGCCTTCTGGATATTCGTAGCCGCGCTGTCCTTGTCCGCCTCCGACAAGCCGGGCAACTGGATCAAAATCTGATTGCCGCCCATCGGCTGGATGACCGGCTCGGCCACGCCAAACTGGTCCACGCGTTTGCGCAGCACCTCAACCGCCTGCGACAGCGCGCCTGCGGTATCCTCTTGTGACGAAGCGACGGCGTTGGTGTCACCCGTGCCGGCCAGCGTGTTTGTGTCCATCTCAACCAGGAACGCCGTGCCGCCCTGCAAATCGAGGCCGAGCTTGATTTTCCCGGAGGCGTCGCGCTGCAGCCGGTTCAGGATGAACGTCGTCGGGTCCGTCTCATTCGACGCGGTGATGAAAGAGAAATAAGGCTGGATGTTGTTCGTGCTGATGGCGGCGCGCAAACTCGCGAACTCGCTGTTCGTCCCCGCCTTTTGCAGCGCGTCCGCCTGCGCCAGAATGTTCGTGAACGCGGCGTCCTGTTTTTCCGCGCGCGATCCGAACTCCTTCATCAGGTCGCGCGACTTCGGCGGATACATCTGGTAAAACGACCAGCAGATGATGAATACGACGAAAAGAAATTTCCAGAGATTGTTGTTTTGCTTCATGGCCGGTCAGGAGGCGGACGAGTCGCCGCCGCGTTCAAGGATTTCCGCCACCGAGGACTTGGTCACTTCCATCTTGGCGTCCGATGAGCGGAGCGAAACCGTCTTGTCCTTCACCGTGACGACGACGCCGACGATGCCGCTGGTGGTGACAACCCTGTCGCCCGACTTCAGGCTTTCGAGCAGCTTCGCCAGCCGCTTACGCTGCTGCGACTGCGGACGGATCATCATAAAATACATCATGACAATCATGAGCACGATCAAAATGAGCGGGCTGCCGAACAAGGATTGCGCCGGGGTCGGCTGCGCGCCGGGTGTTCCGGCGGGCACCGCCGCCGGCGGTGTGGCGGTCGCGTCCGCCAGAAATGCGTTCAATACATTCAAGTGCATAATCTGAAAAGTGGCCGCACACTCTACGACAGCGGCGGCATTTGGCAAGCGTTATCCACAGGATCAAACTGAAATGCGGATGAATTTAAGAAAATCACGCTTCAATATCCCCACCACCACCCTGGAACCTTGTATGAATCCGTGATGATTTTGGGAGCGCGCTTTTTATCCAGCCAAATGAACACTTTATTTGTGGTGACGGCCAGCCAGCCATTTTCCAAAACATATTCGTCTGTGGCCAGAATGCATCGGTAGTTGGTGCCTCCGATATTGACTTTTATTCCCGTGGCGAGAAACGGCTGGCAACTACGGTTTATGTCAAAATTGCGATCGTAGTTGGACATCGAGGCGCCGGACTGGATATTTTTTAACGCAGCTAAAAGACTTGCGCGATCACGGCGCATGCATTCTTGCCTTCCACTCACCGATCTATCGTGATGCATGAACACAAGCAACAAGATTGCCGGGAAGATTAAAAATCCGCACAACGCAAAAATCGCCAAAAGCTTTTTCTGCAGATCGCTTATTTCAACCGCGCTGCCATTTCTTCACCCAAAATCGCCGCTTCAGACAATGGCCGTTTCGCTTCGCCGCGCTTCACGATCCCGTCGCGACCATCGCGGAACGAAACGGCGCGCAACACAATTTTGTCTCCGCCAATTTCGGCATACGCCGCCACCGGACTCTGGCAGCCGCCGCCCATGCCGCGCAGAAACGCGCGCTCGGCGGTCACGGCCTGGAACGTGTTGAAATGATTCAGCCGCTCGACGATTTTCGCGATGCGCTCGTCGTCTGCGCGAATCTCGATGCCAATCGCACCCTGCCCCACGCACGGCAGCATCACATCGAGGTCGAGCACGGTCGCCAGCAGGCCGTCCGGCACGGCGTCACCGGTGAGCGTGCCGTCAGGCTTGATGGCAAAATTCAGCCGCGTGATGCCCGCAAGCGCCAGCACGGTCGCATCCAGTTCGGCGCGCTCGCCCACCTTCTGCATCCGCGTGGTAACGTTGCCGCGAATCTCGACGACGTTCAAATCCGGTCGTGCCGCCAGCAATTGCTCCTTGCGCCGCGTGCTGCTCGTGGCAATGGTCGCGTTTTTCGGAAAATCTTTCAGCTTTGCGTGCGGCTTGAAACCGCGCAACGCACTTTGCCCCGGCGACCAATCTTCTTTCAGATGATTTTCCGGATTGGCGATGTAATCTGCCGAGCGGTAAATCAGCACGTCGCGCACGTCGGCGCGCTTGGGCGTGGCGGCCAGAACCAGCCCGGCGGGCAAATCCGTCGGCAAATCCTTCAAGCTGTGAACGGCAAGGTCGGCCTGGCCCTTGACCAGCGCGACTTCCAGCTCCTTCGTGAAGAGACCCTTCGGCAAACCGCCTTCCACTTTGGCCATCGAGGCCTTTTGCAGTTTGTCGCCGGTGGTCTTGATGATTTTCAGTTCGAACCGCAGCCGGCGAAACGCGGCGCGGCAATGCGCGGCAATCATGTTGGCCTGCGCGAGCGCGAGCGCGCTGCCGCGCGTGGCGATGATGATTGGACGTTCTGAAGCCATTTATTTCAACCACAGATGAACACGGATTAACACGGATGAAAAGAAAACTTAATCGCTGGTTCTCATATCGGATCGGCCTGCGATTTATATCCGTGTCCATCTGTGTCCATCCGTGGTTGAAAATGTTTTAAATCAAGGAGCGCCTTTACTTTCTCCGCAATAATCGCCTCGCACCGCGCGATTTCCTCCTGGCGCAGTTTCAGGTAGTCGTCGGCGATGCCCTGCAAGTCGTCCACGTTGTAAAGATAGACGTTCTCCAGAAGATTCACTTCGGGGTCAATGTCGCGCGGCACGGCGATGTCAATCAACAGCAACGGACGCTGCCGGCGCGCCTTCATCAGCGGCTCAAGCTTCACGCGGTCGAGGATGTGATGCGGCGCGGACGTGCTGCTGATGACGATGTCAATTTTCTCAAACTCACCTGCCCAATCGTCGAATGGCACGGCGCGCCCGCCCAGTTCGCCGGCCAAAGCCTGCGCGCGGTCGAACGAACGGTTCGCCACAATGATGCTGCGCGCGCCGCGCGAAAGCAAAGCGCGCGCGGTCTTCTCGCTCGTGTCGCCCGCGCCGATGACAAGCACTTCGCGGTCGCCGAGCGAATTGAAGATCTTTTCCGCCAGCTCGACCGCGACCGAGGACACGGACACGCTGCCGCGCTGGATGTTCGTGTGGGTGCGGACGTGCTTGGCCACATGGAACGCGCGCTGGAACGCCTTGTTCAGCCGCGCGCCGGTGTGGCCGTGCTTGAGCGCAAGGTCGTAGGCCGTCTTGAGCTGGCCGAGGATTTCCGTCTCGCCAAGCACCATTGAGTCGAGGCCGCACGCGACCTTGAACAGATGATGCAAACTTTGCGGCTCGCCAA
>PLZL01000321.1 GCA_003152145.1 Limisphaerales bacterium | reverse complement strand
CGAATTGATTTTCAAAGGCACGCCGATCGGTCTCACCGAGGGGCCGCACATCTACAAGCGCAACGGCTGGTATTATCTGCTCACTGCGGAAGGCGGCACGAGTTGGGCGCATGCCGTCACGCTGGCGCGCTCGCGAAAAATCACCGGGCCTTACGAATTGCATCCCGACACACACATCTTGAGCGCGCGCAACCGACCGGAAAGCGATTTGCAAAAAACCGGCCATGCTTCCCTCGTCGAAACGCAGAACGGCGAGACCTACATGGTATATCTCTGTGGCCGGCCGCTGCGCAATCGCGGCCGCTGCACGCTGGGCCGCGAAACGGCGATTCAAAAAATGGTCTGGTCCGACGACGGATGGCTCCGCACGCTGGACGGGCAGAGGATTCCGACCCTAGAAACGCCTGCGCCACAGTTGCCAGTTCACAAATTTCCGGCCGTCCCCGCGCGCGAGGATTTCAACGGTCCACAGTTTCCAATTGATTTGCAATGGTTGCGGACGCCGTGGCCCGAGGAACTTTTCAGCCTCACCGCCCGCCCCGGTTTTCTCCGGTTGTTTGGCCGGGAAACGATTGGCAGTTTTTTCCGGCAATCGCTCATCGCGCGCCGGCAGCAATCGCACTGTTTCAGCGCCGCCACGGTCGTCGAATTCGAGCCGGAGCATTTCCAGCAGATGGCGGGCCTGGTTTGCTACTACAGCAGCGTGAAATTTCATTACCTTTACATCTCGCACGATGAAACGCTCGGCAAACACCTGCGCGTGATGTCCTGCGTGCCCGATTCGCCGCAGGCCGACGCCTTCACGCCGCCCATCCCGATTCCTGCCGGCAAGCCCGTGCATCTGCGCGTGGAGATTGATTTCGAGCGACTCTACTTCGCGTATCGCGTCGAGGGCGTGGACAAAGACTGGCGCTGGCTGCCGCAACAATTCGACGCGAGCATCCTTTCTGACGATGCCTGTGCTCCCGGCACGCCGAATTTCACCGGGGCGTTCGTCGGAATGGCGTGTCAGGACATGGCTGGCACCGCACGGCCCGCGGATTTTGACTATTTTGAATATCGCGAGCGAAGCTACCGTGAGAATCCGTTTTCCATTCCGTCGGCTCAATGAGCTTTGACCGCAATTTGGCGAGATTACCTCACCGTTTCAGTTTGGTTGTTGTCCTGTGATCCTGATTATTTTCCAACAACCAATTCCCGCACGTCCACTGCCTCCATGCCAGCCGCGCGGATGGCGGTCAAGCCGATCTCCGTGTCCTCGTAGGCGCGGCAAAATTTCGGCTCAACGCCAATTTGTTTTGCGGCCTCGAGAAAAATGTCGGGCGCGGGTTTCTGATGCTTCACCATTTCATTGGTCACCACGGCGTCGAAAAAATGCCGGATTTTCAAATGGTCGAGCACCATGCAAATGATTTTCTGCGACCCGCCGGATGCAACGGCCATCGGGATTTTTCCATGGTTCGCCTTCGCGATTTCCACGACTTCATGCACCGGCCCGATCCGCGACATCAGCGGCAGGTAAAGCTCTTCCTTTTCATGCGCGACGGCGATGTGATCAAGCGAACGGCCTTGCTCCTGCGCCAGCTGCTTCAAAATGTCGCGCGTCGGCACGCCGCCGAACGAGTAAAAGCGGTCCTCGGGGAAATGCAGCCCGTGCCGCTGAGTGACAATTTGCCAGGCGTGCCAGTGCAGCGGCATGGTGTCGGCCAGCGTGCCGTCACAATCGAAAATGAGCCCCTTGATGTGCGGTGGCAATTTCATGAATTCAGCGCGGCCAGTTTTTCTTCCATGTCATGCGTCATCAGCGGCTCGATGAGCGGGTCGAGGTCCCCTTCGATGAAATTCGCCAGATTGTAAAGCGTGACTTCGATGCGATGGTCGGTGACGCGGTTCTGCGGAAAATTGTAAGTGCGGATTTTTTCGCTGCGCTCGCCCGTGCCGACCTGGTCTTTGCGCTGCGCGGCGTATTTCGCATTTTCCTCGGCGATCTTTCTTTCGAGCAAACGCGAGCGCAGAACCTTCA
The DNA here is from genome assembly GCA_003152145.1 of Limisphaerales bacterium. Next base: position 7,509 of record PLZL01000321.1, on the reverse strand, counting down.
TCGCCTTCGCCCGGTTTTTGATCTGCGAACGCTCGTCGGCGATGCGGACGGTAAGGCCGCTAGGCTTGTGCTGGATTTGCACGGCGGAATCGGTGGTGTTCACACCCTGCCCGCCCTTGCCGGACGCGCGGCAGACGGTGACTTCAATTTCGTCGGGCTTGATCTCGACATCCACTTCCTGCGCCTCGGGCAGCACGGCCACGGTCGCGGTGCTGGTGTGGATGCGGCCCTGCGCCTCGGTCGCGGGCACCCGCTGGACGCGGTGAACGCCGCTCTCGTATTTCAGCCGCTTAAAAACATCCGTGCCGGTGATGGAAAAAATGATTTCCTTGAACCCGCCGAGATCAGACGGACTCGAATCCATTGCTTCAATCTTCCAGCCGCGCGCCTCGGCATAGCGGCAATACATCCGGTAAAGATCGGCGGAAAACAGCGCGGATTCCGAGCCGCCCGCGCCGGCGCGGATTTCGATGATGGTATTGCGCGAATCCGTCGGGTCCGGCGGCACCAGTCCGAATTGAATTTGCTGCGCGAGGCGCTTCTCCCCGGCTTCAAGCCGCGCGATTTCTTCCTTCGCCATCACCGCGAGTTCGGATTCCGCCGGTTCATTTTCCAACAACGCGCGGTTCTCGTTCAAATGCGCCCGCGCCTTCAAATAATTTTCGCCATGCGCCATCAGCTCCTTGAGCCGGGCGTATTCGCGGGACAATTCCTGCGCGCGTTGCTGGTTGTCGAAGACCTTCGGGTCGCTCAAGGCGGCCTCGACCTCGGCAAAGCGGCGGCGGAACTTTTCGATGTGTGGCGTCAAATCCATTTTCGCAAAAAGAAATCCGCCCGCAGGTGACGATGCGCCAGCGGGCGGAATGAAAGCGGGCAGCTAAACCTTCTTTTTCTTCTTCGTCGCGTGTTCGGCTTGCGCGGCCTTGGTTTTCGCGAGGCGCTGCTGGAACTTGTCCACGCGACCGGCGGTGTCCACGAATTTTTGCTGGCCGGTGTAGAACGGATGGCAGACGTTGCAGATGCCGACGATGATGACCGGCTTGGTGGAGCGGGTCTTGATCGTGTTGCCGCAGGCGCAACGGATTTCCGCGTCCACATATTTCGGATGAATGTCCGTCTTCATAAAAAGGACATCAAATCTATCAGGAAAACGGGCGATGACAAGAGGGAATTTCTTGCGTTAACAATCACGCTGAACAAACTCTCCAAAAATTGCAAATTGGCCTTGGCGTTGACGACAAGTTCACAAATATGCTAACTTCCCGGTGATGCGCGAAATTCAATTTTACCGCAACGCCAGTGGCGATTGTCCGGTGGAAGAATTTCTCGATGGTCTCGGCCCGAAGCAGGCGCAGAAAGTGGCATGGGTGCTTAAATTGGTGCAGGAACTGCCGCTGGTGCCGAAGCAATACTTGAAAAAACTTGAAGGCGCGGACGAACTTTGGGAAGTCCGCGCGGAATTTGGCGGCGATGCGTTCCGGCTGCTGGGCTTTTGGGACGCGGGCAGCCTGATTATTTTGACCAACGGATTTGCGAAGAAGACACAGAAAACACCGAACCGGGAAATCGAACTCGCCACACAACGGCGGCGCGATTACCTGAACCGAAAGGCAAGACGATGAAAGACGACCTCGACAAATACATCAGCCGGCGCAAACGCACCGACAAAACGTTCGCCGGAAATTTTGAGAACGGCTACCGGGAATTCAAGGTGGGCGTCCTTCTGCGACAGGCGCGCGAGCAGGCGGGCATCACGCAGGAAGACCTTGCGCAACGCACCAAGACGAGAAAATCCGCCATCTCGCGGCTGGAAAACCATGCCGAAGACGTGCGCCTTTCCACCCTCGAACGCGTCGCGCACGCCTTGGGCAAAAACTTGATTATCGAATTGGTGGAAGCCTGATTCAATCGGTAAAAATGGAACAGCAGGAAATAGCCGGATGACAAGAGGGAATTTCAGCCAAAGAACGAATTGATTTACGGCTGAAAGTTGATTATTATACCGGCAATGAACGGCATGAGCGAATACTGCAAGGACGCGCTGAAATTGGCTGTGGTCAAAAACCTCGGCGCGGGCGAGGGATTTTCCGCGAAAATTCCGGGATTTGCAGGCTTGGTCGTTTTCGCTCCGACGCGCGCAGGAGTAATGAATGAATTAAAATCTGCGCTCGAAAGATGGGTGGAATTGTCGTTGGAACGCGGCGACGGTTTGCCGGCGCTGCATAATTTTGAAGTGGCTGCTTGATTTGCCGAAAGCCATTCTTCGCGGCTGATTTCCGGCTTGTGCTCGGCGCATCTGCCAAAGTCGTCCGTTAACTTTTCCAAGGCAGAGCGCGCCGGCCTGAAAAGGTGGGCGCAGAAATGCGTGGCGGTAGAACTGAAGCGTTTGGGCTGGACGGCGGCGGAACTGGCGCGCCAGCGCAAGGGTGATCCGGGGAAGATTCGCATCGCTTGGCGGCTGCGCACGGAGACGACGATGACTCTGAAATGGATCGCGGGGAAATTGCAGATGGGGGCGTGGACGCATGTGTCGAATCTGCTGTCACGGCAAAGGCGACAGAAAAAGAACAAGTGACCGCACAGTCGTGTCAATGGTTAGGTCTGACCCCTTTTCGTTTTTCTTAGTTGTCTTTTACACCCCGCTATCGTAGTGTTATCTCGATTCCAAATCCAAACCGAGCATGAAAACGCAACGACTGATGACAACGGCGATCTTGGCTTGCGTTTTGGCCTCTACATTCCTCTTACGCGCCCAACCCGGCTCGCTCGACATAACTTTTAATCCGGGGACTGGGGCAAACGGTTATATTCGGTGCATGGTTTTACAGACCAATGGGAAAAGTATCATCGGAAGGGAATTTACCACTATCAACGGCAGTCCCCATAAATACCTAGCGCGCCTGAATACGGACGGCAGCACGGACGCGACATTCGACTCGCCAAGCGTGCCCGATTCCGAATTGGTGGACAACATTGCTTTGCAGCCTGATGGGAAGATTCTAGTCTGTGGCACTTTTGGGTCTTGGAACGGCGTGCCCTATTATTCCGTTGTGCGTCTCCGCCCTGACGGGAGCGTGGATGCGAATTTCAATCCAGTCCAGTTGTCCTCCTACGGCAGAGTTGAGAGCGCTGCTGGGCAGTCTGATGGCAAGGTGGTGATTGGCGGGGATTTCACGAGCGTGAACGGCACCAATCGAAACCATGTGGCGCGGCTCAATACCAACGGAAGCCTTGACCTTACATTCAATCCGGGGACTGGCGCAAACGACATAGTGACTGCGGTAGCGTTGCAGTCGAATGGCAAGGCAATCGTGGGCGGGGACTTCACGACCATGAATGGGGCGACTTGCAGCCACTTGGCACGCCTAAATTCCGACGGCAGCTTGGACACAAATTTCACCGCGTCTGTCGCTCCCGGCAATGCCAACCCTTACACTCCTACGGTGAGGTTCATCAATGTGCTTTCCAATGACAAGTTTCTCATTGGTGGTAGTCTTAGCAGTGTGAGCGGATACTCTCGGAAGGGCATTGCGCTTGTTGATGCGGATGGGAGTGTGGACACGACATTCAATCCCGGTTCGGGAGCCAGTCTTGTCAGTGCCGCAGCAGTTCAGGCTGACGGGAAAGTGCTCGTCGGCGGGAGTTTTTTAAGCTTCAACGGCGTCCCCAGCGCGAACGTCGTCCGGCTTCTCACAAACGGTGCAGTAGATGTCGGATTCAATGTAGGCTCCGGCAACAGCGCAGGCAGTTCTGTCTATGGTGTAGCCGCACAACAAGACGGGAAGGTGATCATCGGCGGCAATTTTTACCGCTTCAACGGAACAAGCATCAACAGCATTGCCCGTCTAAACGGTGACGGCTCTACCTCGACAAACCTGCAATTTCTAGAGGCCAATCAGTATTTCGGAACGTTCCTTCAAGGGACCATCAGCAACACCTACCGGGTTGAATGGACTACAAATTTTAATACGCCATCGCTTTGGACGCCGCTGTTCAACGTGACACTGCAAACCAATCCGCAGTTCATCCTCGACCCCATGCCAATCAGCGGGAAACGCTTCTATAGAGCAGTTCAATTGTCTCCGTAAGTGGTTGATGATTGTCCATCTTCCTCTGAAAGGGGTGGGTGGTTTCGAGGGGTCAGGTAATAGTTTCGAGTGATCTTCCATCTCGAATATATTTCACACGCCGCCAATCCACTTGCGATCTTCCCAAACGGCTTTGATTGAAGTCAGGTTGCGCGAGTCGAAAATATTTTTCGCGGCGGAAAGAATTTTCCCCTTTTTCAAATTGTTGAACGCGTCACTCGCGCTGATGGCGACGAATTGCAGCACGCTCGGGTCGCGGTAGCAGTCAATCATGCAGCGCGTGCAGCCGTCGCGGATGAGCTTCGAGTCGTCCCATTCCCAAACCTTGCACATCGGCTTCTCCCAGAAATGGCAGCGATACAAATCCAGCTTCCAGTCGAGGTAAAAATACTTGTGCCCGCCGAGGCAGCCGAATTTTTCCTTCTCGCCGCGCAAATGCCGCTGCATTTCTGAAAGCGATTCGGTCGGGTTGACGACCGGGAAATGGCTGCGCTCCTTCATCAGCTTGATTTTTCCAAAAAGTTCGATCAGTTCGTCCTTCGAGTAATTCACCAGGCCGCTGTCGCTGAAGCTCAAATAGCTGCTCGCGAGTGACGTGAGCGGATAACTGAATGTGCAGCTTTTGAATCCGAGCATTTCAAGAAATGCCGGCAGCTTGTCGTAATCGTCAATCAGCCGGCTGGCCGTGATGCTCGCGGTGGTTTGAATGCCGACCGAGTGGAAAAATTGATTCGCCTTCTTGATTTTTTTGCAGACGTCCGGCAGACCCCGGTTTTTTTCGTGTTTGGAAATGTCGTGCGCGTCAATGGACATGATGACGCTGCTCAAGCCGTCGCTGGCGAAGCCGCGCATATTCTCCTCGGTCCACAAACCGCCGTTGGTGCAAATCATCGGATGGATGCCGCGCTCCGCCGCGTAGCGCGTCATGGCGCGCAGATCGCGATGCACCATCGGTTCGCCGCCGACGAAAAGCAGGTAGCCAATGTGATTTTTGAGCGCGATGTCAATCGCGTCGCGCGCTTCCTGCAACGTCACACTCCGCCGGGCTTTGGGATCAAACTTGGAACGGGCGAATCCGCAAAAATCGCAGTCCGCGTTGCAGATGTTGGTGATGGCAAACTGGAGATAGCCCGGTCCGCCGTGCTTGAGAACTTCGCCGATCAGTTTGAGCGTGCCCTTTTTCAGTCGCTGGACTGGCTTGGAAAAATCTGGCGCGGCCGAGGTTGCCGAAACGGGTTCGGCAGTCGGTGGATTTGGTGCAGTTGAAACGTCGCTCATTACAATTGGTGATTGTGTCTGCAAGAAAAGCTACGGGCAAACTTTCTTTCGCCTACCCAACCGTTTGCTGATGATTTTCGCTTTGCGAAAGCGATGCGGAAAGTTTAGTGTTCGCGCGGTTTGTCCGATGGTGTAATGGTAACACAGCGCCCTTTGGAGGCGTTATTCATGGTTCGAATCCATGTCGGACAGCCACTCTGGATTTTTTAGAACCTCTCTTAAAGTCCGCCAGTTCATAAACTTACTACCAACACCAGCTTTCCTAGCAACGCGTTGATTTGCTTCAATAAACATGCATGGTTTCGGTCTTGTCCTGCGGGGTGAGCTGCCCAAACACGTTCCGAAATTCGCGCAAGTTTCTTAGCACGGTCTCACTGACGTAATCATAAGCGGCTTTTCCGGACGGAATGTTTATTCCCGGTCTTTGGGATAAAATCACTTCCCAAGATACTTCGACGGATTACGTATCCGGTCGAGCCGTTCGGCTTCAAGTTCGTTTCGAACCGCCAGCCGCCGCCTTTGCTTGACGGCATTCGCGACAGATTGGGGAAGAAACCAAGCCTGCCTGGCCAGTTGGACGATGGTCAGGCGAATGAGCTTCAGTGTGTTCATAAAATGGCAACCCTACAGTGACGGCATCTTGATCCATTCATTTCAATTGTTTGGTTGCGGTCAAACGGCTTTTGTCCCGCCGGTAAATCGGTTGCACAAACGAGTCGGCCCGGAAACCGCCCGGCCCTTGCCACAGTTCAAAACGTCGGTGCTCGTTCCTGACAAAGTCACCAAGACTCACCCGTTCATTCCATTTCAAACGCCGAAAGCGCTTCGTAGCGACGGCTTTCAGGTTCAGTTTCATGGCGTGATCGTCGTTTGATTCGCTGATCTGGCGGCTCAAATCATCGGCTCCGCTCATCCGGCCCGTTTGGGGTTCACAAGCAGCAACACGATCCCGCCGACGAGCGCGAGCGCTCCGACTGCCGGTGAGATAAAGTGGCTGACGGTGGTCTCAAAGTGCATTCCAAGGAACTCGACCGGCTTTCCCGGGGTCTTGAAGGTGATGCCCGAGTAAGCGAGCACCACGATGCCCAGAGTGACCAGAATGACGGCAACTATGGTTTTTGTGTTCATATTGAATCTCCAGTTTGATTTCTTCGGTATCCAGATTGTTAATTTAATTGTTTGCGCCCGTAAGCGAGATTCACTCGCATCCGTCACAATGGTTTCCGGCCGGTGATGACTCTGACTAAAATCACAATAATGGCGATGACGAGGAGGGCATGAATGAAGCCGCCGATTGTGACGCCGGTCACCAGCCCCAGCAGCCACAGAATGATAAGCACCATCGCAATCGTGTATAACATAAAATTTTTGAGGTTGGTTTGCTCTGGCTGGCGCGCTTTCGCACCAGCCAGCAGCGATCTGCCAGATTAGTTGGCCGGCACCGGCACGGCGACGGTCATGTTGTTGATCACGCTGGTCACGCCGATGATGTCGGTGGCGAGCTTGGTGACGAGGCTCTTTTCAGTATCGTTTTTGGCAATGCCGCCCAAAGTGACGACGCCGTCCGTCGTTGAAACCGACGTCTTCAGGGCGCTGGTCGAATGGTGCGATAGCAACGCCGTCTTAACTTCAGCCGTGATGGAGGCGTCATCAATTTTGTCGCCGATGGTTGCGCCTGGCGTTGCCGGAGTCTTGGCAATCGTCATCTCGTTATTAACCGATTTGACGTTGTCAATGTCCTTGGCGTATTCGGTGGTGAGTTCCTTTTGCGCCATGCTGCTCGCTTCACCCTGCAGGGTGACGACGCCGTCTTTCGTATAAACGGAGGTGCCGGTGCCGCTCACGTTGCGATGGAACAGGAGCGCGGTTTTCACTTTCATGGTGATCCAGGCGTCTGAATGTTCAGCCGGGTTTTCCCCTTTGATGGTGAGTTGATTGTCCACGCTCTTGACGTCGGGCAGACCCGCCACGGTATTTTCGGCCAGGGACTTGTGGGACGCTTCGGCGACCGTGCCGGTCAGGGTGACGACGCCATCTTTGGATGCAATCTTGATTGAATCATCCTTGAGATAGGTTTTGAATGTATAGGACTTCGCGGCGGATGATTCGATGCGGCTGTCCGTGTCGGCAGCACGCAACGGCG
>PLZL01000277.1 GCA_003152145.1 Limisphaerales bacterium | reverse complement strand
ACATGATTTTCTGCGAAAGTTTCGTCCCGCCGAAGGACAAGCCGATGGACCCGAACTTCGACCGCCGCGACGTTTATCTTATCACGCAAAACGCACTGGCCGACGGCACTTACCTGGATTATCTCCGCGCGCAGTATTTTCGCAGCGCGCAACAGGATCCGCCGTTCTTCAGCCGGTTTTTCAAATACGGCGTCGCCGTCGCCGGTCTGGTCAGTCCGGGAAGCATCGTGACGGCGGGCGGTGATTTGGGCAGTGGTAATTCAGGGAATAAGCTGATTGAGGGCATCGCCAATCTGCTTTATGTCACCCTTGACAAGCCGTTCACGGCGCGCGGCGCGAAAATCGAAGCACGCTGGCGCAAAGAAGGCGTCTATCCGCCGAAGGAAATTTACATTCCGTCGCCGGAGGATTCGGCGCATAGTTTTGAGGATTACACGCGGGACGTTCAGCAACGCCGGGCGGAAGGCAGGCTCCAGATGGGCGAAGACGTGCAGGAGGACCCGAGCGGACGGGTGCAGGTCTCCGGGCAGGTCGCCGTGATGATGATCAACGGGCTGCTCTGCCGGGTGATTTTCGACCACAACCCGACCAACGAATTCTTCATCGAGGAAAGTTTCCCGCTCGAATGGATGTATCCCTACGAGACGCCGTTCGGCATCATCATGAAAATCAACCGCGATCCGCTGGTGGCACTGCCCGATGACGTCTACAAGCGGGACCACGCATTCTGGAGCAAATACTCCGAGCGCATGATCGGCAACTGGATCACCTACGACACCAGCGTCCAGCAAATCGCCGACTTTGTTGAAAAGATTTATCTGCGAAATGATTTCAGCGGATTCACGGGCGACCGGAAATTCGTCCGCGACGACGACGCGCAAAAGGCGTTCTCCAAACTGCGCAGTTCGCAAGCCGGCGTGTATGCCTGGCGTCTCCGGCTGCTGTTTCCCAATCCACCGCCCGATCCGAAATACATGCCCTACCGCCCGAAGAGCGACGCGGAGGTTCAACAGTTGTATCGGGAGGGCGACTTCGCCTTCAAACAGTCGTTTGCGTTCTGTCCTTACAGCCCCGAAGCGGTCATCCGGTATGCCAACTTCCTGTTTCAATTCCAGCGTTTTGACGATGCGCTCATTGTCGCCAAAACCTGCCGGAAACTCGACCCTTACAACGGCCAGATTACCGGCCTCATTGATCAAATTGAGGATATCAAACTGCGGATCGCCCAGCAAACCACCAACAACGCCCAGGCGACCACCCAGTTGCAGCAAATGGAAACCGAAGCGCACGAGCACCCCACCAATGTCCAAAACCTGCTGGTGCTCGGCAGTGCCTACATTCAAATGCAGCGAACCAACGACGCCATCGCCTTGTTCGATCAGGCGCTCACTAATTCAGCGCTCTCCTATAACGAAGTCGCCGCCCTTGCCCAGCTCTACAGCAAATTAGGTTACGGTTATCTGAACAAACTCGATGCCGCGCTCCAAAAACTCGTCACCCTCGCGCCCGAACCAATCCGGCCGGAGGCGTATTACGACCTCGCCGCACTCAAGGCCGTGTTGGGAAAAACCAGCGACGCGCTAGATAATTTGCGTATCGCCATGGATTTGAACGCCAAACGCCTCCGGCGCGACCCCAAAGCCGGCGACCTCGCCGCCACCAACCGCTCCGACCCGCGCTTCGACGCGTTGCGCAGCCTGCCGGAATTCCAAAAGATCGTTCCGCCGAAGTGACCCGCCGGTTCATCCGGGTTGCCGGTCGCCGGAAAATCGTCTAGCTTGACGCCCCGCGCTGAATTGCGCGTGGCACGACAACATGAAAAGAACCGAGTCAAATTCCAACAAGAACGAAAGCGCCGCGCCGGTTGCCGCCGGACCAGCGGCCGCCGCCGCGCCGGTCGCGGTGGTCGGGCCGACACCGGAACAAATCGAGGAACTCAAAACGCGCGCGGCCCGGGCTGATGAAAACTGGGACCGGCTGCTGCGCACGACCGCCGACTTCGAGAATTTCAAAAAGCGCGCCGCGCGCGAACGCATTGAAATCGCACAATCCGCCACTGCCGCCGTGATTCAGAAACTGCTGCCCGTACTCGACCATATTGAAATGGCGCAGGCCTCCGCACAAACGGCCAAAGACGACAAACTCGCCTCGTTGCAAGCCGGCGTCGCGATGATTCAGGAGCAATTGAAAACGGTTTTGACGGAAACTGGCATTGAGGTAATTGACGCCGCCGGCAAGCCGTTCGACCCGGCGCTGCACGAGGCCGTCTCGCAACAGGAAACCACCGAAATTCCCGAAGGCCGCGTCGTCCACCAGTTGCGCAAGGGCTACAAATTGAAGGAACGCCTGCTCCGTCCGGCAACGGTCGTCGTCGCAAAAAGGCCCGGGACGCCGGCCTGATTTGTTCGTGCGCGTAAATCGTAAATCGTAAATTCATTCAGATGTCCAAACGCGATTATTACGAANNCTTACGAGGCGTTGAGCGACCCGCAGAAACGCGCCGCCTATGACCAATACGGCCACGCCGCATTCGACCCGCGCCAGCGCGCCGGTCGTCCCGATCGTGGTGGTTTCGGCAGCGCAGGCAGCTTCCACGATCCATTCGACATTTTCCGCGAGGTCTTCGGCGCTGGCAGCGGGAGCATTTTTGACAGTTTCTTCGGCGGCGGTCACGACCCGTCGGCGCCGCAACGCGGCGACGATTTGCGTTACGATTTGGAAATCACGCTCGAAGAAGCCGCGCTGGGCTGCGAAAAGGAAATTTCCGTCGCCAAGCCCGACAAGTGCGACGCCTGCGACGGCTCCGGCATGGAGCACGGTTCAAGAATGAAAACGTGCGGGACGTGCGGCGGGCGCGGACAGGTGTTGATGTCGCGCGGCATCTTCAGCATCGCGCAAACGTGTCCGCAATGCCGGGGCGCGGGGCGCATTTTGGAAAAGCCGTGCAAATTGTGCCTCGGCGAAGGCAAGCGCCAGCGCACTTCAAAAATCACGCTGCGCATCCCGCCGGGCGTGGACGGCGGTTCGCGTCTGCGGTCGTCCGGCAACGGCGAGGCCGGATTTCGCGGCGGGCCGCCGGGCGACCTTTACGTGATGCTGCACCTCAAGGCGCATGAAATTTTCCAGCGCGACGGCGACGATTTGCTTTGCGAAGTGCCGGTGAGTTTTGTCCAGGCGACGCTCGGCGCGGAAATCGAAGTGCCGACGCTCGAGGGCAGGGCGGTGATCAAAATCCCCGCCGGCACGCAATCGCATTCGACATTTCGCGTCAAAGGCAAGGGCGTGAAAAACCTGCAAGACCACGGCCATGGCGATTTGCACGTGCGCGTCCAGGTCGAGGTGCCGACCCGGTTGAACAGCGAGCAAAAGGCCAAGTTGCAGGAATTCGCCGCGCT
>PLZL01000352.1 GCA_003152145.1 Limisphaerales bacterium | reverse complement strand
AATCGCCGATGGACAACTCGTCGTCGGCCAGTTTTTCCCGCACCCGCTCGTCAAAACCTTCGTAATGGCCGGTCACGAGCAGCAAATCGTTTTGCGCCGCCAGTTCGCGCGCGATGGCCTGATCGAACTTCCGCCCGGCGGGCGAAAACAAAATCACGCGCGTCTGCTCGCGCTTCAAACTTTCAATCGCTTCAAAGAGCGGTTCCGGCTTCAGCAACATTCCCGGTCCGCCGCCGAACGGCCGGTCGTCCACGGTCCGGTGCCGGTCGTGCGTCCAGTCGCGCAGGTTGTGGATTTTCAGATCCAACAAACCCGTGTCGCGCGCCCGTTTGATGATGCTTTCATCGAGCGGCCCGGCGAACATCGCCGGGAACAACGTGAGCACGTCAATTTTCATTTTGAAACGGCGCTCTGTGAGCATCGAACCGTGCCCGGCGGTCACAGACCGCCGCTACAAATTTCAATTCGCCGGCTTGTCTTCGACAATTTCCACCGAGCAACGCAAACCTTGCTTGGCGCTGCCGGCGAGCAGCAGCGACCGGATGGCGTTGATCGTCATGCCCTGCCGTCCGATAATTTTGCCCACGTCCGACGCGTCCATGCGCAGTTCATAAACCGTCATGCCTCCGCGCTCCACCGGCGTGACGCTCACAGCGTCCGGGTGTTGCACGAGTCCTTTGACGACATATTCCAGAAACTCCTGCATGGAGAAAATAAAATCAAGCCGCTGCCGGCACGGCCGCCTTGCCGGCCTTCTTGATGAAGCTCGCGACGGTGTCGCTCGGTTGCGCGCCCTTGCTGACCCAGTATTGGGCGCGGTCAAGCTTCAGGGTGAAATTATCGCCCTTTTTCAACGGCTGATACGAGCCGATTTCCTCGATGAACTTGCCATCGCGCGGACTGCGGCTGTCAGCCACTACAATGCGGAAATACGGGGCATTTTTGGCCCCAACACGCTTCATGCGAATTTTTACTGCCATAATTGTTTCAAAAGAGCACAAACTTTACCTGCTGGTGGTGGTGGTTGCAAGTTCTGTTTTGACCAAAAAACGCCGCTTGCCGATGGCGCCAATCGGTGTTTTGCTTTTGGCAATGAGCAAGCGGTATGAGGAAATCCTGGATGGCGCGTCGCTGCCGCGTTCCGCGCCGGGCGGGCGGCATGAAATGATTTGTGACCGCCTGCACGCTGCGATGACCGCCAGCGTGGCGAACCTTGCCGGCACCCAGTTGCTGGCGCCGCGCACCCGGATCCAAGTCTCCCGCTCGACGGCCATCTGCCCCGACCTCGCGCTTGTGACCGTAGCCACCGGCAAACTCTGGCTGGCGGTCGAAATCATCAGCCGCGACGACCATCGCACCGACACCGTCATTAAAAAGGAGCTTTATGAAAAAATCCGCGTGCCGCGCCTTTGGATGGTGGACCCGCGTTACGACAACGTGGAAATCTACCACAGCATGGAATTCGGTCTGGCGCTCAAGGGCATCCTGGCCGGCAGCGAAGTATTGACGGAAAATCTGATTCCCGAGTTCCAATTTGTCATCGCCGCGCTGTTCGCCGACCAACCCGGCGGACCTTGAACCGGCCGGATTTTTTTTGAATGAAAAACCGGGTTTAGCTGTCTTAATCTCGTAAACTAGAAATCCAAATTACCTATGAAAAAATCAATGTTGGTCCTAATTGCCGCCGGCTTGCTGCTGGCGGTTGCCTCGCCGCGGCTCTTCGCCGCCGACACACCGAACAAGGAAGTCACCCTCACCGGCATGGCCGTGTGCGCCAAGTGCGTGCTGCACGAAACCAAGGAATGCCAGAATGTCCTCCAGATCCAAAAGGACGGCAAGACCGTCAATTACTATCTGGAGCAGAATGACATCAGCAAGGCGTTTCACGACAGCATCTGCACGACGTCTGGGGAAAAAGTGACGGCGACCGGAACGGTCTCCGAAAAGGACGGCAAGCAGATGATGACCGTCTCCAAGATTGAACCGGTGAAATAATCCGACCGTTCAACCATTCAACGCTCAACCGCCGCTGGATTTGTTTCCGGCGGCGGTTTTTTATTTCGGTTTCAGGCTGGTTACCAATCAAGTTGGGAAATAAGGCGACTTGCGGTCTTGCCGCCTGGCCAGTTCGCTGGCGTAATTTCGGCCCAAAGTGTCAGCATTGGCTCGCATCCAATCGGTTAGACGGGTTTTGCCGGTCGGCGGAGTATCCACGCACAGCAGGCCGTCCATGAGACCTTTGATTTCTTCGCGGGTGATGAAAGTGTCGCGCACAAACCGGCCAATCACGCAACTTGCGGCATAGCCCAAGCCGGGCGAGACCTTCATGATGCGGCGTTTTTGCCCGATGGCCTCGCCGACCGCTTCCACCAACGCTCGATAGGTGAAGGTTTCCGGGCCGATGGCGTTGATGACCCTGTTCTGGTTACGCTTGCCTTCGGCCACAGCCAACGCCGCCAAATCTTCGACGAAAATCGGTTGCAAGCGATATGAACCGTCGCCAAACACCGCGAAAAATGGAAATCGCCGCAACGCCCATGCGATGTTGTTGATCAAAATATCCTCCCGGCCAAACAGCACCGTTGGACGGAGAATGGAATAATCCAGTCCGCTCTCCCGTAACGCGCGTTCCAACCGCGCTTTGCCAGCAAAATATTCCAGTGACGAATCTTCACTTGGATTTGTGATGCTGACATGAACAATGCGGCGAACGCCTGCTTGCCGCGCCGCCTTAAAAAGGACAAACGTGTTCTGCACTGCCTGCGCATGAGTGAACAGCTTGTGGTTGAACCTGACCCAGTAGGTGTTGTAAAGCACATCAATATCGGCCAGCGACTGCGCCAATTTTTTCGGATCATCAAACGAAAGCGGGAAAGCCCGCACTCGATCCCCAAAAGGATTGGAGCGCGCCAACGAATTGGTCAGCGTAATAACTTCGCGGCCTTCGTCCAGCAGACGGGCGGCTATATAACGGCCGGAGTATCCAAAGGCGCCAGTGACAGCGTGAATGGTTTTTTTGCTCATAAATCTGTTATTTCTGTAAACAGAGAAATATAAATCCAAAAAAAATTATTTCAGCCACTTCCCAATTCGCGCGCCCAACTTCACCAGCTTGATCCGCGACGCGAGCGGCAACCGGCGCACCTCGCCGAACCAGCCGTCCATCAGCTCGAAAAACTCCAGCATTTCCGCCAGCCTTTGTTTGGTGTGCGGGTCAATCGCCGTGCCGGCATCCAGTTGCGCCGAGGTTTCGCGGAGCGCCTTGAGCGTCGGATCCATTTCGCGACGCTTGCGTTCATCCAGCAAAATCTCAAACATTTGCCAGACGTCCCCGATGGATTCGAAGTGTTCCCTCCGGTCGCCCAGAATATGAACTCCTTTCACCACTCCCCATGACTGCAATTCCTTCAGGCTGTTGCCAACGTGCGAGCGGGCCACGCCGAGCGCCTCGACAATCTCATCCGCCGTCAACGGCTTCTGGGAAAAATAAAGCATGGCGTGAATCTGTGCCACGGTGCGGCTGATGCCCCAACGCGCGCCCATTTCGCCCCAATGGAGAACCATTTTATGAATGACGGGATTTAATGACATTTCTGTTCAGACAGGAAAATAAGAAATTAGGTTCTTCAAGTCAAGGACTCGTTTGCTAAAACCGGCATTTATGAGATCTGTCGGCGGTTGAATTTTACGCAGTCCTCGTATTTCACGCTCCCCCCGCCGAAGATGTCCAGTGCCGAGCCGATGGTAAGGTCAATCTTCCTCTGCCCTAACTTTGTGACATCTACCAAATCCGCCAGTGAATTCGCGCCGCCCGCGTAAGTCACCGGAATCGGCGTCCAGCGGCCAAGCATCCCGACCAACTCGCGGTCAATGCCGCGGCTCAAGCCTTCCACATCAACCGCGTGGACCAGAAATTCGGCGCAGCTTCCGGCAAGCTTGTGCAAATTTTCCTGCGAGATGGCCAGTTCCGTGAATTTTTGCCAGCGGTCGGTGACGACGAAATAATGTTCCCCGCGCTTGCGGCAACTCAAGTCCAGCACCAGCCGGCTTTTGCCGACGGCCTTAACCAGTTCATCCAGCCGCGTCCAATCCACGCGGCCTTCGCGGAAGACCCAGCTTGTAACGATGACGTGCGACGCGCCGGCCTCAAGCCAGCCGCGCGCGTTCTGCGCATTCACGCCGCCGCCGATTTGCAATCCGCCCGGAAACGCGGCGAGCGCCGCGCGCGCCTCGGTTTCATTGCCGGCCCCGAGCTGGATGACGTGGCCGCCGGTCAACCCGTCGCGTTGGTAAAGTCCGGCGAACCAGCGTGCAGGTTTCTCCGAGACAAAATTCGTGCGCACAGCGGCTGCGTTGTCGCCCAACGTGCCGCCGACGATCTGGACGACTTTGCCGCCGCGCAAATCTATGCAGGGCCGAAACATGATCGCAGCCTAAAACCCGAAGCGCCAAATTCCAAGCACCAACGTTCAGAGAAGCGCCAAACTTCAAGCTCAAAGGCTTGATGCGGCTTGCTTGATGTCTGGTGCTTGATCCCGCGCCTGCGGGACTGGAGTTTGGATGTTGGTGATTGGAGCTTTTCTTGCACCCCGGTCTAAATTCGTTTGAAATGTCAGTGATGCGTTTGCAGACAAGCTTTTACATTTTGATTTCGGTCACCCTGCTTGGGCTGGCAGCCGGTTGCCGTTCGCCACAGACAAAGATTCTTTCCGCGAGCGAACTTCTGGCCGCGCGGACAAATTATCCCGCGCACTGGTGGACGCCCGTTTCCACCAACGGCGCGCCTGCGTGGGAAATTTTGCCGCAGGCCGCCGCGCCGGGGGAGGTGATTCTCTCCAAACGCAATGAACTCGGCCTGCTCTCCAATTTCGCCGCTACGCCGTTCACGTTTCGCGGCAAACGCTACGCCAGTCTCGAAGGTCTCTGGCAGATGATGAAATATCCCGAAGGGCCCGACGACCCGCGCGCGAAATTTCTGGGACTGATGTGGGCTTACACACGCGAACAAGTCGCACAACTCACGGCGTTTGATGCGAAGCGCGCCGGCGACCTTGCGGAGGCAAACATGAAAACAATGGGCATTGGCTGGGTGACGTTCGAGGGAAAACAAATGGAACATCGCGCCGCCGGAGAAAGCGAATTTTACAGACTCATCGTCGCCGCCACGCGCGAAAAAGTCCGGCAAAATCCCGAAGTGCAAAACGTTTTGCTTGCCACCGGCGACCTCATTTTGAAGCCCGATCATCATCAGGAAACCAACGCCCCCGCCGCGTGGCATTATTTTGAAATCCTGATGCAAATCCGGACCGAACTGCAGATAAACGGCAAACTCCGCAACAATTGATACATCGTGCCTTGGCAAGCCAGTGTAATTTTCTAAATTAAAATCAGCCACACCACGCCGCCGGCTCGTCGCGTGAATTCCGTCCAAAGCGGAAGCGAACACAGATTGACGCTGACAAATTTCCCGCGCAAACTCACCTCCATGCCAGCCCCGACCAACAAAAACTGAAACCTGCGCAAAAGAATCATTCAAATTTATGGCATGGACAAAGACAACAAAGACAATTGTGTTTGGAACCGCGGTGCTGCTGGTGTTGGCCGCCGCCACGGTGATGATTGTCTTCCGACACAAAATCGCAGACCAGATCACGCTTGCCGGCGGAAGGCACGCCATCGCCAGCCACAAAGCCGCGCCGGTTGACATGACCGCCAATTACACCACGCCGGCCTCCTATTTTGACCAAATCACCAGCTTTCCCGCCTGGCAGTCCGTGCCCATCGGATTTCAGGTGTTCGACAACGTGCCTCTCCAGATAGACGGAATGATTTGTCTTTGGGGAGCCGGGAATGCGAATAAATTGAAGATCATTTTCCCGGAACAAATTCTCGGAATTGCCGTGAACCAGAAGTTTGAGGCGCTTTACGTCTATCACGGAGCCTTTTTCACGTCGCCGGACAAGACCCCGGTCTGCGAGGTGGTGTTCCGTTACGCAGACGGTTCGTCGGCGACAAACCAATTGCTCTATGGCTCTGACATCCTCGACTGGGTTGCCAAAAATAAGGGCAAGACAACAATCGGCCCCACCGGCCCTCATTCCAAACTGGCCTGGGTGGGCGGGACTTTCAAGCCCGGCGCAAAGCAGCCCTTGCGCCTCTGCCTGACCGCGATTGAAAATCCGCAACCGTCCCTCGAAGTCGAGTCCATTGATTTGTTTTCCTGCAAGAGCCAGACCGCCCCCTGCATCATGGCAATGACGACCGGACGCTCTGGACTGATGAAGTGAAACCCGTCCGCTTCATCGCCCCACCGCGTCGCCGCTGATTTCCGCGACCAGCACATTGGCCATCGCGTCGGGCACGTTGCGCGGCATTTGCACCACGCGAGCGTTGTTGGTGGTGGTGACGGAAAGCGCCACCTGCTCCGGATCACTCAAGAAATAAACTTTTTTGATTTCGTTCTTGAATTCCGGCAATTGAAAACCGCCGCGAGGCATTTTGAAAACGGTGAAATACAGTTTGCCGGGCTTGGTCGTGCAGCGCCAGTCGGTGTAGCTCAAATAAACCGGCCGGCCGTTCGCGTTCTTAAGCTTTGTGCTGTAATCGCCGAACTCCTCGCCGAACGGCGACCGGCCCGCGCCATAAACCGCCTCGCCATTCACCTTTAGCCAGCGGCCGACCGCGAGCAGGTTGCTCTGGCAATCCGCCGGAATCACGCCGAGCGATGTCGGGCCGACGTTGAGCAGATAATTTCCGCCCTTGCTCGCGATGTCCACGAGCTTGAACGTGATGTCGCCCGGCGCTTTCCAGTCCACGTCATCTTTGCGAAAACCCCAAGTGTGGTTCACCGTCGCGGGCGTTTCCCAATAATTCGTGCTGATGCCTCCATTCGGAATCGCGTTGTCGCCGGTAGAAACGTAATCGCCCGACGTGCCGAGCCGTCCGTCAATCAAACACGCCGGTTGATATTTGTGAACAATGTCCACAAACCGCTGGCCGCGTTCCTTCGTGATCATGCGCGGCGTGTCGAACCAGATCAGGCAGACCGGTCCGTAATTTTGCAGCAACTCGGCAACCTGCGGCTCGGCCTTGCTCCGGAGATATTTGTCGTAAGCACCGCTCGACGCCTTCAAGTCGTCCGGGCCGAAATCGTTCGTGTTACCCATGCCGCCCGGCTCGTGCCAGTCCTGCGCCTGCGAATAATAGAAACCGAACTTCAGCCCGTGCCGCGCGCACGCCTCGGCCAGTTCGTGGATGGGGTCGCGATGAAACGGCGTCGCGTCATAAATGTTGTAGGGGCTGACGAGCGAATGATACATCGCAAAGCCGTCGTGATGTTTCGAGGTGATGACGATGTATTTCATGCCGGCGTCCTGCGCCATCTGCACCCATTGCTCGGCGTTGAATTGAACCGGATCAAACTGTTTCGCAAGCAGCTCGTATTGCGTCACCGGAACCGGCGCGTTGTGCATGATCCATTCGCCGATGCCGGGAACGCGCTGGCCGTTCCACTCGCCCGCCGGAATGCAGTAAAGTCCCCAGTGAATGAACAGGCCGAACTTTGCATCGCGGAACCACGCCATCTTTTCGTCCTGCGACGCGGGCGCGGGCAATGGCGGCGGGAGCTTCGTCATGGCCGGCGGCGGCGGCGCGTGCTTGACATGCTTCGCGCAACAACAGCTGCCCGTCAAAACGGCGACAAGCGATAACAAGAAGAACAGCGCGAAAGATTGGGCAAGTTTGGTTTTCATATTTCGAATCACTGTGTTTAACTGGCTTCGGAAAGCTTTTTAGCATGCAATTCTCTTTTCAATAATCTTGGCTCAATAACTCGTATTGCCTGATTCAATATCTCATCAAGCACCTTAAATGAAACGAAGAAAATATATTTCTTCATCGTGTAATCGGAAGCCACTCGAAAACCCGATTGTTCTCTCTCCAAACCAAGCTCTTTATCCCAACAAATATTACAGATACGAGCGGGATAAAAACATCAATGATGACTTTTGAACTTACCGACTTATTTTGAGCCGTATTAAGATCATACCATTGCTCCAAAGGCGGATTAGGCGTTCTTGAAATCTGATGAATTCTTTGAGCAGATGCCGGCCAAAATGGAAGATCAAATATCTGGTTTTTTAGCCCAAGAGACACCCCCGTAGATTCCTCAATTTTTCTAACAGAAAATAGCGACGTATGAATTTTGAATTCAAGTAGCTCGACGTCAAATGAAATACGAGCAACGCCGGACGCTTTTTTCTCTAAAATAAAATTCGGTGGCAAATGATTTAAACGGAACGACGTTTCCTTAAGCCAATCTAGCCACGGCCTTGGGAAATGGATCATAAATAGAAGCCCGCAGTTCTATTGCTAGATTCTGCGGGCGTTAACATTTTATTTTCAGTTCACGCGTAAAGCGGGCCGAAGTTCTTGCAGGCGCGATAGTCCGCGCCTTCCAAATCCGCCGTGCCGAACGCCGCCCAAGTGCTCGGACGGAACACGCGTTCCGCCGCGACGTTGTGCATGTAAACCGGAATGCGCAGCATCGCCGCGAGCGAAATCAAGTCTGCGCCCACGTGGCCGTAGCCGATGGCACCGTGGTTCGCGCCCCAGTTGTTCATCACGGTGTAAACATCGCGGAAGGCGCCCTGCCCCGTCAGAATTGGCGCAAACCACGTCGTCGGCCACGTCGGGTTCGTGCGTTGGTCCAGCGCATCGTGGACTTTTTCCGGCAGGTCAACGGTCCAGCCCTCGGCGATTTGCAGCGCAGGCCCGAGGCCTTTGACGAGATTCAACCGGCACATCGTCACGGGCATTCCGCCGCGCGTGAGAAAGCGCGAGGACCAGCCGCCGCCGGGGAAGTATTCCGTGATGGACGGATGCCATGTGGTCGCGGCGAGACATTTCTGCGCCTCGTCCTTGGTGATTTCCCAGAACGGTTTCATCACCGGCTTGCCGTCGCGTTCCTGCCGGCCGGTGCCGTCGAGCGTGGCCGGGCCGGAATTGATGAGATGCAAAATGCCGCCCGACGCCGCGCCGGTGAGCTTGTGGCCGGAGACGCGCTTGACCGCATCTGCACTCCAATATGTGCGCACGTCGGCAAAAATCTGCGCGGTGTTGGTAAGCAAATGGCCGAAGAGCATGGACGCGCCGTTGAGACAATCGTTTTCCGTCGCGACGATGTAGGGCGCGCGGATGCCGTTCCAGTCGAACGACGTGTTGAGAATTGCTTCGAGAAAATCGCCGTTGGGCTGGCCATCCGTCCACTGGCGCTGGCCTTGGAAACCGGCGGCGATGGCGTTGTGGCCGTGCGCTTCCTCGCCGAAACCCATTTCGGCGAGCTTCGGATTGCCGACCATGAGGTCGCGCGCGATGAGCGCCATCTTGACGGATTCTTCCCATTCGCTGTCGAGTTGCGCGCGGGAGCGGGTCGTCTGCGGCGAGTTGTAGTCTTTGCCTTCCCTGCAATTTTCCTTTGTCCACTTGAGCGCCTTTTTGTATTCGGCCTGGTCGAAGATGCCCTTGTCCGTGCGCCGGAGAAATTCCGACATGTCAATCGTCTCGACCCTCATGCCGAGGTAGCTCTCGAAGAACGGCTGGTCAACGATGGAGCCGGCGATGCCCATCGAGACGCCGCCCATGCCGAGATACGATTTGCCGCGCATCGTCGCCACGGCGAGACCGGCGCGGGCAAACTGGAGAATCTTCGCCGACACATCGGCGGGAATGGATTTGTCGTCGCCGTCCTGCACGTCATGGCCGTAAATGCTGAACGCAGGCAGACCCTTCTGCGAATGTCCGGCCAGCACCGCCGCGAGATAAACCGCGCCGGGCCGTTCCGTGCCGTTGAAACCCCACACCGCCTTCGGAATCAGCGGGTTCATGTCCATCGTCTCGCTGCCGTAGCACCAGCAAGGCGTGACGGTGAGCGAAAGCCCGACGCCCTCGCGCGCGAACTTCTCGGCGCAGGCCGCGGCCTCGGCCATGCCGCCGATGCAGGTGTCGGCGATGACGCACTCCACGCGCTTGCCGTTCGGGTAGCGCAGGCTGGACGAAAACAATTTCGCGGCGGACCTGGCCATGTCCATCGTCTGTTTTTCGAGCGATTCGCGGACGCCGCCGAGCCGGCCATCAATCGTCGGGCGGATGCCGATTTTGGGAAGTGAGCCGATGAGGGAGGAATTTTTCATTGTCGTGTTGGTTCAGTTTTTAATGCCCGATAAAAATCAAATGCAGCTTTGCTTGCATTCAAAGC
>PLZL01000449.1:3323-7049 GCA_003152145.1 Limisphaerales bacterium | reverse complement strand
TATTTCGGCGTTGGCGGACAATTCTAAACAAACATGAAACTCAAATTGTCACCGACTTGTAACGTGCCGCGCGGCGCGGGTCGCCTAAATTTGAAAATGGTCACAGGATGGCAATTTATGAAAATCCGGCGTCTCAACTTAACGAAGGTAACGGGCGGCGAGCGGCGGGTGACGCGATTTCTCGTCACATGTCACATGTCACTTGTCGCTTGTCACGTGGCATTGGCCAATCCGACGGGGATGACCGTCGCCTCCGGTTCGGCGACGGCTTCGCAAAACGGACCGCAACTGACCATCACCACGTCGCAGAGCGCCTTTCTCAACTGGCAGAGCTTCAACATCGCGGCGGGCGAGACGACCATCTTCAACCAGCCGTCCATCTACTCGGTCGTTGTGAACCGTATCAACGATCAGAGCCCGTCGCAGATTTACGGCAGCCTGCAAGCCAACGGCGTGGTCGTGCTGATGAATTCCGCCGGTTTTTATTTCGGGCCGAATTCATTCGTCAAGACCGGCGGTCTCATCGTCTCCACGGCGAATTGCATCCCGCCTCAAAACAGCGGCGGCTCGTGGAAATTCAACGGCCCGCCGCCGCTCTCCAGCATCGTCAATTTCGGGAAAATTGAGGTCGCTCAAGGCGGCCCGGCGTATCTCATCGCCGAAAATATCATGAACTACGGCAGCATCACCGCGCCCGGCGGGGACATCGGACTCGCGGCGGGCCAGCAAGTGCTGCTGAGCCAACGGCCCGACGGCCGCGGCTTGAGCATGCAGGTGAATCTGCCCGATGGTTCGGTGGACAACTACGGACACATCACCGCCGATGCCGGAACTATTGCCATGAACGCCCGAACGGTGAACCAAGACGGGATTGTTCAGGCCAACTCCGTCCGCAACGAAAATGGGGTCATCGAATTGGTCGCTTCCGACAGATTGAATCTCGGCGCCAATTCCCACATCCTCGCCAACGGCGATGCTTCGGCTGGCAGTAGTTCTGGAGGCAGAGTGACGCTGAAATCCAGCAATACTTTCAGTGACGCGACCGGCAGCCAGATTGACGTAACCGGCGGTTCGCAGGGCGGCGACGGCGGAAATGTCGAAATCAGCGCGCCGGATGTTTCGTCGCTGAATTCCGGCATCAACGGGCGAGCACAGGCTGGCTGGACGGCGGGGAAATTATTGCTGGATCCGGATTACATTATTTTGGACACGTCCGGTTCCGACAGCGCGGGCAGTGGCCCTGTGCTGGCGGGGAACAATCCCGGCAGCACTCTGGATTTGAACGTTAATAGTGCGTTTGCCAATCTCGCGGTTTCTCAAGTCATTCTTCAGGCCGCGTATGACATCACCCTCGCCGGAGGCACATTTTGGGATCTCAGCGGAACCATTGGTGCGAATGTCGGAGGCGTGACCGGCGGCCAACTGACGCTGGAGGCGGGCAATAACATCATTTTCGGTGACGGCTCTGCTATCGTTGATGCCAATAATTGGTCGGTGTCGCTCGCAGTCGGCGTGAACAATTTCACCACCGGCGCGGTCACGCCGGGTGTCGGCAATATTTATCTGAATGGCGGGCCGGGATCGAGCGGAGGCGGTTTGATCCAAATGGGCAGTGGCAATGGCAGTTCATCGGCCGTCAATTTGGTGGCTGGACAGGATATCACAGTGGGTTCCGGCCATGTCATTACGACAGGTGGTGGCAGCATTAGCGCCCATGCCTTGGCGGGAAACATTGACACCGGATCCGACGCGCAAGGCTACCATTTTGAATCCGCCGTGAGTTTCCTCGGCCAGGCTTATGATTTGAGCGGCGGTTTGGGCGGCATCAGCACGGCGGCGGGCGGTGATGTGACGCTCATTGCAGGTGGTGATGTGACCAGTGTGTTGCCCGGCGTCAACGGGTATATTTACGACGGCATTTTCAAGTCAGCCAACAACGGCGATTTTACCACGGCAGGCGCCGGGGCTTACGGCTCCGCGCNNAATGGCAATCCCGTCGAGAATTTGTCTGGAAATTACGTGCTGGGCGCAACCGGCAGCGCCGGGACGAGCCGGTCAAATCCCAACCTGTCGTTGAGCCTGATTAGCGGCGGCTGGAATGTGTCTGCGGCACAAGACATCCTTTTGCAGGAGGTCAACAACCCCAACGGCGTTTTTGACACCAGTGCCGGCGCGGCTTTCAACCATTACTTTGATTACGCGCCCGGTGATTACGTCAATTTGTCCGCCGGCAACTCGGTGCAACTGGGGGCTCCCACCACGTCGCTGCCGCGCGCCACCGGTCTTGCCATCCCCTTCATCTATCCCTCCATCTTGAATATCACGGCGGGTGACGGGGGCGTTACCTTGGGAACTCCGGGTTCTCCCAGCAGACTTATACTTTCTTCCTCGCCTCAAGGCAGCCTCACCATTAACACGCCGGGGTCGCTCATCGGCAACCTTTCCGCCGTTCAGGGATCTCCCCAAATTTTCAATCTGATTGTCTCGGACAGTGGCAACAGCCAATACACATCCAGCAGTTCCTTTGGTTTGAACGACCATGCCGCCACGCCAGTGCATCTCGGCAGCCCGACGCCGCTGGAGTTGAACATTGGTGGCGACATGGATTATGTCCTCCTCGGCGCTCCCGAGGCGGCGCAAATCAACGTTGGCGGCAATATGAATAACAGCCGTTTTCAGGGCATGAACTTGTCCGCCGGCGACGTGACCAGCATCAATGTGAAGGGCGATATTTACAACCGGAGCATTTTCACCGACCTTGAGGGCGTTACCCCCGCGGAAGCCGCCAACCTAATTTATCTCGCTGAAGCATACAATACTTCCATTCCGCCCACGACGCTGGCCACGAGTTTTTATTACAACCCAGTGACCCAGATACTGACCTATCAAAACATTGACGGAGCGACTCTGCTCAATGTCCTGAAGCTGCTAAATAATTTGACTTACCAAGTATCCATCAATGGCATTCCCCAATGGGCCGACCCGTATGAGACCATACCGTTGACCCAGACCGTTTCCGTCCTGGGCGACCCGGCCGCGCCGGGCACAGTGGCGAACGCTTTGTTGAATCAATACAACCAGCTTGGCGCAATTCCCAACAACGCTACTGCCAGCGGTTTCATTATCGGTGGCGGGGGGCAATTCGATATTTCCGCCCGCAGCATAGACCTTGGCACTTCTGCCGGCATCCTTTCGAAGGGGGTGGGACTCTACAAAGTCGGCTCCAGTTATCCGCTCGCCAGCCTGTTTGGCAAAGGCGGCGTGTTCGACAACGGCGCGAACATCTCCGTGACCACCACTGGAAACCATTCCGCCGGAGTCACCGCCGCCGGGGATCTTATTGGAGATCTGGACATGTTCTCCAGTTCCATAGCCACTTTGAACGGCGGCGATGTTTCCATCAACGGCAGCGAGGATGTCAACGCCGGCTCGGCGGTTTTTTCCGTCAATACCCTTGGTGTCCGTGGCATTTATACAACGGCGCAAGGCGACGTGTCCGTCATCGCCAATGGGAATGTGAATGTCAATGGTTCGCGCATTGCCACCTATGATGGCGGCAACGTGACGGTGGAATCGTTGAATGGCAGCATCAATGCCGGCACGGGCGCTTCCGTGCCGGCGGCGGTGCTGGGTTACTATGAAGACCCGGTGACGCGCGCGGTGTATTTCACCAATCCTCAAATCCCTTTCAGCGGGATTCTGGCTTTGACGTTTCCCACGCGCGAC
>PLZL01000449.1:0-3298 GCA_003152145.1 Limisphaerales bacterium | reverse complement strand
GCCGTGACATCAACGCCAGCGGTTCGGGGATCATTGCCGGTAATGCAAATCTGGTCGCCAGCGGGAACATCAACGGCCTCATCTTTGCCCGCAACAACATAAACATCATTGCCCAGCAGAATATCAACGTCACCGCGTTCGGGATAGGCAATGTCAGCGTCAGTTCTTCCGGCGGCACGATTTCCGGCACGCTCATCGGTGTTAACGGCATCAACGCCAGCGGCACCAGTGTTGATGCCTCGCTGATTTCAGCCAACGTCAGCGGCGTCACCTCCGGCCAGAGCGGTTTGGGGCAGGGCGCCGCGGCCAACGCCACCAGCCAGGGCCTGGCCAACAATGAATCCACCCAGGCCGCCTCCGCTTCCGACCAGAGCGCCGACGATGAAAAGAAGAAGAACGGCAAGCAAGTCGCGCTCGCGCAAAAAGTGAGCCGCGTGACGGTGATTCTGCCGCCGAAGAAAGTGTCCGAAACCCAAACCTCAATCAACCATTCATGACCACCCTCATCCATCCGTTGTTCGCCGCCAACGCGGCGGTTTATGCCATCCAGAACGCCACCACCGAGGGCAAGATTACTGTCATCGTGCTGTTGGTGCTGTCGCTTTTCAGTTGGACCATCATCATCACCAAGTTCCGGCAGTTGAGCATCGCGCGCAGGGCGACGAAGAAATTTTTGGCGGCCTACGGTTCCACGCGCGACCCGCTGGACATCCAGCGCAAGGGAGAGGAGTTCGACGGCGCGCCGGCGTATCAACTTTACATTCGCGGCGCGGATGAACTGGCGTATCAGTTGAAGAACAATCCGCTGCAAGTCCGAGCCGGGACAAAATTCAGCCCGGCGACCGGGGAAGGGAACACAGATCACGTGGCGCGTTCCGTCAGCACCAAAATCAGCGTGGCGTCCTTTGACGCGGTGCGCGTGGTTTTGGAGGAGGCGGCGGGCGCGGAGGCAATGTCGCTGGAAAAAGGAATGATTGTCTTGTCAACGGCGGTGGCGGGTGGGCCGTTCATCGGGTTGCTCGGAACGGTCTGGGGCGTCATGTCCACCTTCGCGGGCATCGCCGAAAGCAAGGCGGCCACGCTGACGGCGATGGCGCCCGGTGTTGCCGCCGCGCTCGTGGCGACGGTGACGGGTCTGCTCGTGGCGATTCCAGCGATGTTCGCCTACAACTTCATGGTCACCACCATCCGGCACATCACCCAGGAACTGGATGGTTTTGCCAGCCGCTATGCCAACCAGATTGAACACGTTTATGTGGACCGGCGCGACATAGAAGACAAGATTGCCGGCGCGCTGATGCGTGCCAACCAGGCCGGCGAAAACGCGCCCGAGGCGGCGATGGCCGGAGAGTGAGCCTCGCATGAAAAAGTGTTCACGATCGGTGCATCAATCGCTGACGGAGTTGAACATCACGCCGCTGCTGGACCTGGCGTTCGTGCTGCTGGTCATCTTCATCATCACGACGATCCCGCCGGTGAATGACTTGGACTTGAAACTGCCCACCGCGGCCAAACGGCTGAAAGACCCGCCGCGCAAGGCCAATTACATCACCGTCCAGGCCGACGGAAAAATGTATTTGAACAAACAGGAAGTGGCCTCGGCGGACGACATGCTCCAGACGCTCATTGGCCTGCGTGAGACCGATCCGGACCTGAACATCATCGTGCGCGGCGACGGTAAGTCCAAATATCGGCAAATTCGCGCCGTGCTGGATGTCTGCCAGCAGGCCAACGTGCCGAAAGTGGATTTGGCGACCGAAGCTTGGGGCAAATAATAACATGCTGCCGCACACCCAGGCGCGCAAAAAGCGCAACTCGTCCAAGGTGAACCTGCTCATCTCGTTCACCTTTCACGCGGCGCTGGTGCTGACGCTGCTGTATTTCGCCGCGCGGCAGGGACTGCTCGGCAAACAGTTGAAGAAAATTTCCATCGAGATGGTGAAGGAAAAACCGCCGGAGAAGCCGAAGGAACCGGAAAAGCCCAAAGTCGAGCCGCCGAAAGTCGTCGAAACACCCAAGCCGGTTGAAACGCCCAAGCCGGTTGAAACGGCCAAGGCGCCGCCGACCGACGCGCCGCCAACTGTTGCGCCGCCCGCCGCCGAACTGCCAGCGTTTGAATTTGAAGGCGGCAAGGCCGTCGTCAGCAGTTCCGATCCGGTGGAGATATACAAGAACGCGGTCGAATACGCCTTCCGCTCGAAATGGAACCGGCCGGAGAACATGGCCGACGACAGCTACGTCGCCGATGTGAAAGTCTCGGTGGACCGCGACGGACAGATCAGCGATCCGGTCTGGGAGAAAGGTTCCGGAGATTCGCGCTGGGATGATTCAGTGCGCGCGGCGATAGCCGCCGTGACCAGCATGAATCGCCCGCCGCCCACGAATTTCCCGCCACGCATCATCATTCGATTCGACGTTCAGGCTGAAACCGAACCCGTGCTGCAATGAGCCTGAAAAAAACATCCCGTTCACAGCATAGTTCGTTGAACGAATTGAACATCACGCCATTGCTCGACCTTGTGTTCGTGCTGCTCGTCATTTTCATCATCACCACGCCGCAGATGATGAACAACCTGGAGATGAATCTGCCGTCCGGCAAACCGCCACCGCCGCAGAAGGAAAAACCCAAAATCAACCGCATCGTCGTGGACGAGAAAGGGCAGACTTTTTTGAACGACCAATCTGTCACCGTCACGCAACTCAGGGAAGATTTGCAGCAACTCAAGTCCGAAACCCCGGATTTGATCGTCGTCGTCAAAGGCGCAGACAACGTGGATTACCAGAACATGATCAATGTGCTGGACGTGCTTCAACAGTTGGACATCACGAAGGTCGGTCTGGCTACGGAGACCGCAACAACTCCATGAGCCGGCGCGATAATTTTGTTTCAAATCATTCCAAGCCGCACGGCAAAGCCGATTCTGTTTATTCGGTTGATCCCGTCTCAAATTGTCCGCAAGAATGGCAGGCGATTTGAAATTCCCTGAAACTTTTCTCTGGGGCACGGCCACGTCGCCGACACAGGTGGAAGGCCACGTCGTCAATGAGTGGACGGATTATGTGGCGGCTGACGGCGGGCATTGCCGCGTGGCGTGCGACCATTATCATCGCTACGCGGAGGACGTGGATTGGATGGCGCAGCTCGGCGTGAACGCATACCGCATGGGCATCGAATGGTCGCGCCTGCAAGCCGCACCCTTCGCGCCGCTGAACCAAAAGGAGTTGGAGCGCTACGTTCATCTGCTCGATTGCCTCAAGGCGGCGAACATTACACCCATGGTCGTGCTGCATCATTTTT
>PLZL01000063.1 GCA_003152145.1 Limisphaerales bacterium | reverse complement strand
CAGGGTGAGCAGCGCGCAGGCCGTGGCCGGCGTCAGCCAACTGGCGACCCGCATCATGCGCGGCACACTCGCGACTCGCGCCAGAAACAGGCGCCACTTAAGCGTCGCCGACGGTCGGCGCAGCCGCCAAGAACGCAACCGGGTCTCCAATGATTTCATCTCGTTCTCGTTCATAAACAGCTCCTTCCAGTTGGAGTTTGATTTTCTGCAAACCGTAGCGGTAACGGCCCGCCGCCGTGTTCGGCGAAATGCCCAGCAGCCCGCCGATTTCCTCGAACGTGAACCGGTGCCAGATTTTCAGCACAATCGCCTCGCGCTGCTCCACCGGCAGTTTGGCCAGGCAATCCATCGCCGCGCGTTCGGCGGGGCTTTCCCCCGGCGACTTCTCGAACCAGCGCAGCGATTCCAGCTCCCGCGTCAGCCGACGCCACAACGAGCGGCGATGATTCAGCGCGCGGTTCCGGAAACTGCGGACGCAGTAATGTTCCGGCTCCAGCGGCACCTTGCCAGGTGGTGGCACCACCAATTGCATCAGCGCCAGAAACGTTTCCTGCAACACGTCCTCCGCCTCGCCGTGGCTCAAGCCCAGCGCGCGGCCATAAAGAATCAATTCCGCCGCCTTCGCCTCATACAGCGCTTCGCACCAGACATATTGTTCGCGACCAATCACGGTTTCACAGGATAGACACCACAACCGGGGAATTTGTATAAAATTTCTTTCCCGATGAATTTTCGATGAGTTGGCTCTTGAGTCCGGCCCGCCGCGCGGGATACTCACGGCATGAACCGACGTCAATTCATCAAGCTCGGGGTCGTGGGCACCGGCGCGGCGCTGGCCGGCGTGGAAGCCGTGTCCGGCGAAAACCTCCCGGCTGCATCCAAACCCTCCACCGTGGTGGCCATGCCCATCAGCGTAGCCCCGCTCGCGCAGCGGGAGCTGGACACAATGTTCGACGACATGCGAGAGCGCGCCGGGGTGAACGCGCTGTTTCCCTTCATCTATTCCCACGAACCGCATCGCGCCGGAGTGCCGCCATCGGCGGAATTTCACGGCGGGAATTATGCAATGCCGCACAAGCAATTTTACAAGGACACACCGCTGGATTTTGCGGATATGCGCGCGCCGGAGTTTGGCGACGTGGATGTGCTGGCGCGGGTCATTCCCGTCGCGCGCAAGCACGGCATCCGGACATTCTGCTTTTTGCTGGAGGACAACACGCTGCCCGCGCTCGTGCCGCACTGGCAGTCGCTTTACGAGGTGGATCATCATGGCCGTCCCACAACCGGACATCCGGGCGGGCCGTGTTTCAACAATCCCTACTACCAGAATTTCACGCTGGGGCTGGTGGAGGATTACGCGCGCTCCTACGACATCGGCGGCATCATGTGGGGTTCGGAGCGCCAGGGCGGATTGCTCAACACGCTCGGCATTTCGCAGAGCAGCGGGCAGGACCCTGGTCGCACGACGTGTTTCTGCGAATTCTGCCTGAAGAAAGGGCGCGAACGTGGCATTGACGTGGAGCGCGCCCGCCGCGGCTTCGGCGAAGTGGAAAACTTTGTGCGCGCCTGCCGCGCCGGTCAGCGTCCGCGCGACGGCTACTTCAGCACGTTCTGGCGTTTGCTCCTGAACAATCCCGAAGTGCTGGCGTGGGAAAATCTCTGGGCGACGAGCCGGCACGAATTGCAGGCGGCGATTTACCGGAAGGTGAAGTCCATCAATCCCTCGTTGCAGGCAGGCTGGCACGCCTGGCAGAACATTTCGTTCAGCCCGTTCCAGCGCGCCGAGGAAAATTTCGCCGACGTGGCCGGGTTCTCGGATTTCATCCGGCCCGCGCTTTACAACAACGTCGCCGGCGGCCGGTTTGCAACTTTCGTCAAGGGCGCGCGCGGCACGGTCTTCGGCGATCTGCCGCCCGAGCTGACGCTCGATATGCTGTATCGGGAATTGAATTACGACGGCGAGGCGCCTTGCGACAAGCTGGCAGCGACGGGATTCTCGGCGGATTACGTGGAGCGCGAGACGCGCCGCGTGGTGGAGAGCGTGGCCGGGCATCCGGTGCAAATCTGGCCGGGCGTGGACATTGACGTGCCTGTGAGCGCGGGCGAAAGCCATTGCACGCCGGAGAGCGTCGGGCGGGCGATAAAGGAGGCGTTCAAGGGCGGCGCGCAGGGAATAATCCTGTCGCGCAATTACACGGAGATGAAACCGGAGAACCTGTCCGGCGCGGGCGCGGCGCTGAAGGATCTTGGCGTGATTTAGAACGTCGCTCAAAAATTGAGATGTGCCTGCATTGGCCTGGAATCTTTTTGCTTCAAGACAAGCCGTGATTCCGGCAGGATAAGCTGGAGTTTCAGGAGCCAATGTATTTCAAAAAGAAAATCGTCGTGGTGATGCCCGCTTACAACGCGGCGCAGACCGTCACCAAAACCGTGGATGAGGTCCGCGAGCAGGGCATCGTGGATGAAATCATCCTGGTGGACGACCGCAGCCGGGACAACACGGTGGCGGTGGCGTCGTCGCTGCTTGGCGTGCGCGTCCACGTGCATGAGCGCAACCTGGGTTACGGCGGCAACCAGAAGACGTGCTACCGGCTCGCGCTCGACGCGGGCGCGGACATCGTCATCATGCTGCACCCGGATTATCAATACACTCCCAGGCTGATTCCAGCGATGGCGTCCATCATCGCCAACGGGCTGCATCCGTGCGTGCTGGGCAGCCGCATTTTGGGCGGCTATTCGCTGCGCGGCGGGATGCCGGTGTGGAAATACGTGGCAAACCGCTTTTTGACGGCGGCGGAAAACATTTTGCTGGGCGCGAAGCTGTCGGAATACCACACCGGTTACCGGGCGTTTTCGCGGGAGATTCTGGAGACGCTGGACCTGTCAAAAAATTCGGACGATTTCGTTTTCGACAACCAGATGCTGGCGCAGATTTTGTGGCACGGCTTCACGATTGGCGAGGTGAGCTGCCCGACGAAGTATTTCAAGGAGGCGTCGTCCATCAATTTCC
>PLZL01000124.1:9222-12536 GCA_003152145.1 Limisphaerales bacterium | reverse complement strand
GCCGCCTCGATTTGCGGCACGAGTTTGCCGGCCACATCCACGGTCAGATGAATCGGCACCACCGTCTTGTCCCAGACCAATTCGAGCAACGCCGACTCGTCGCGGATGTGGTTGAATTCGATTGCGAAGGTCTCGATGCTCTGACCCCGCAGCGTCACCGGCGCCACCGGGAAGCGGACCAGGTCGTCGTTGGTGCTGTATTGAAAAGCGCCCCACTGATTCGTGTTCTTGTTGATGATGATGGTCCAGGACTCCTCGCCGGGGATGGCGAAGAGCGAATAATTGCCGGCGGGAATCGCGACGCCCTCCAGTTTCACCGGCGTGCTAAAGCTGATTTTCGTGGCCTGGTTCGCGCCGGCGCGCCACACCTGCCCGTAGGGAACGTTGCCGCCAAAAATCGTCCGGCCTTTCATGCTGGGCCGGGAATAGACAATCTCGATATCCGTCAGCCCGACGCGCTGTTTCAACGTTGCTGCGGGACTGGCGGCGGGAAAATTGATATTGGGCGTCTGCGCCTGCAAACTGGTGGCCAGCGCCAGTGCGGTCATGGCCACGATCAAATAACAAAACTCCTTGGGATTCATCAGACTTGAGTTTACAGCAATTGAAGTGAAATGCAAAAATAAATCATTGACCGAAAGTTAAACCGGACTGCGATGTGCGCCTGACGATTCAACGGATCTCGCCCTTGAATCCCTGCTGCCGCAACGCTTCAAAAAGAACCAGCGCGACGCAGTTTGATAAATTCAGCGAACGCGATTCTGTGTTGAACATCGGGATCCGCAGCCAGCGCTCCCGGTTTTGTTCCAGCAACTGCTTCGGCATTCCCGCTGTCTCGCGTCCGAAAACAAGGTAATCATCCGGCGAAAATGTCGCGTCACTGTAAAGTCTAGGGCCGTTCGATTCGATGAACCACAATCGCGCATTCGTCTGGAGCTCCTCCGCAAATGCCGTCCAGTTTTTCCAGCGGTGCCATTCGACCTGCTGCCAGTAATCCATGCCCGCGCGTTTGAGCTGTGCGTCGTTCAGCTTGAAACCAAACGGCTCGATGAGATGGAGAACAGATTTCGTTGCCGCGCAAAGCCGCGCCACGTTGCCCGTGTTCGGCGGAATTTCCGGTTCAAGCAAAACAATGTTCATTTGATGTTGTGTAGCACCCGCGTCCCGCGGGTTGTTTCGGGCGTCGCGCCCGAAACCGTTTGGCAACGTAGCCCGCCCCCGCTTGCCCGATCAAATCCGACCACATACATACCAAGGCAATTCGGCGGGACGCCGAATTGAACCCGCCGGAGGCGGGTGCTACCACAGCTTCCGCAGATTCTGTTCTCATTTTCTTCGCGACTTTGCCTCTTTGTGTCTTTGCCCTGAATAAAAGACTTTCCACAAAACCAATCCATGCGCTGGTGCGGTCATGCCGGACACGCGACGATCTTTTTTTGCGAGCATTCGTTTGATTTCGCCCGGCGGAAACTTGCCGAGGCCGGCCTGCACAATCGTCCCGACGATGCCCCGGCACATCTTGTAAAGAAACCCGTCGCCTTCGATGATGAACGTGAACTGCGCGCCGGATTTTTTCACGTCGCAACGCGTCACCTTGCGCACGGTGGTTTGTCTTTTGTAACCGGAATTCGCGGAGAACGACTGGAAATCATGCTTGCCGACAAACAGTTTGGCCGCCGCGCGCATCGCCTTCCAATCAAGTTTTCGCGGAACGTGCCACGCGGTCTTGAGGAGCAGCGGATTCATCGCCGCGTGGTTCCAGACGAAATAGCGATACTGTTTTCCGCCGGCGTCAAACTGTGCGTGAAATCTTTCCTTCGCGCGCGCCGCCGAAACCACGCGCACGTCTTCCGGCAGCCAGGCGTTGATGGCGAGCGCAAGTCTGCGCACGGCCATTTTGAATTCAGCGCGGGGAATTTCAAAGTGCGCCACCATGCCGAGCGCGTGGACGCCGGTGTCCGTGCGGCTGGAACTGTGCAGGCGCGGCGCGCTCGGAAACAATTTCGCCAGCGCCGTCTCGACGATCTGCTGGACGCCGGTGCCGATCTTCTGCACCTGCCAGCCTTCGTAGCCGGAGCCGTCGTAGGCGATGACCAGTTTGAATTTCAACTTTTGCACGAAGAATTAACCACGGATGGACACAGATGGACACAGATAAAATGACGAATGACGAATGGCAAAGCACATGTCGAAATTCCATTCGTCATTTGTCTGCCCGTGTTCATCCGTGGTTCAAAATCAGATTCCATCCAAGTAACTCTGTAACAAAATCGCAGCGGCCATCTTGTCCACTTTCTCCTTGCGCTTGTCGCGGCGGACGTTGCCTTGGATCAAAATCCGGTTTGCCATCACGGAAGTCAGCCGTTCATCCTTCATTTTAATGGGCACGGTGATGGCGGTTTTCAGCACGGCAACGAACGCCTCCACCTTTTGCGCCGCCGGGCCGTAACTGCCGTCCATGTTGCGCGGCTGGCCGATGAGAACGAGGTCAATCTCCTTCTCGACGAAGATTTGCTTGAGCCGCGTCAGAAAATCCGCGAACGGCTCGGCGGAGATGTATTCCAGCGGCTGCGCAATCGTTTTGGTTTCGTCGCTCACCGCGACGCCGATGCGCTTGGTTCCGTGATCAAGGGCGAGGATTCGCATTGCCCCCACAGTTTTGCAACAAAAGCTTGGCGAGGCGAGCCGATTTCAATTTAATCAGGCAGCGCGTTTATGATTCAATACCTCGATTTGCTGCGGCACGTCCTCGAACACGGCAAGTTCAAGGCCGACCGCACGGGCACGGGCACGTATTCCGTGTTCGGCGCGCAAACGCGGTTCGATTTGCGAAAGGATTTTCCCGTCCTCACGACGAAAAAGCTGCACTTGCGCTCCATCATTTACGAATTGCTGTGGTTTCTTCGCGGGGAAAGAACCATCCGCTATTTGCAGGAAAACAAGGTGACCATCTGGGACGAGTGGGCGGATGAAAAGGGCGATTTGGGGCCTGTCTATGGAAAGCAATGGCGGAATTGGGTGAAGACCCAAAGCCGGCCCCGCAAATCGTCTGATTCTTCATCGAGCCAGGCGACGCTCTTCGATCTCGGGGAATCCGGCGATGAAACAATTGTGACCCCAGCCGGGCCGCGCGTCCGCAGCAAGCATGGCATAGACCAAATTGCCACGGTGATCGAACAGATTAAAAAAAATCCCGACAGCCGCAGGTTGATTGTCAGCGCCTGGAATGTTGCGGACATTGACAGCATGGCATTGCCGCCGTGCCACGCGCTGTTCCAGTTTTACGTGCGCGAGGGCGAGTTGAGCTGCCAGCT
>PLZL01000124.1:3422-9105 GCA_003152145.1 Limisphaerales bacterium | reverse complement strand
CTTTGTAGAATTTGTGCGTCGAGTTCGTCGCACTGATGTCAGTCACTTGTGTTTCTCCAAACGTGTTTGTCAGACGGCCCAAGCTCTGCCAATTGATAAGATTTGTGGACGCGAAAATCTCGTAAATGGAATCAGGATCGCTGGATAACGTGAAGCGGAACCCAGCCGGGCCGTAGCCATCTCCTTGTGGAGTCTTGATTTCCAATGAAGGCCCGCCCGTGAAGTTTGCAGTAACCACCTTGCTCTGATTCATCGAAAGGTTGAGTGGATTTTGCACTCCGCTGGCATCGCCGCTCCAGTTCTGGAAATTCTCTCCGGAATCCGGTGTCCCGGTCAGTGTGACCGTTTGATTCGTCGAGAAAACATTGCCTTGAGGACTCAAGTTCACTCGCCCATTTCCGTTGATGAGCACAGTCAACGCCGCCTGATTTGCGGAATTGGTTCCGAAAATCGAGGAAATGGTTGGGTTTGGATTCGTGACAGTAAAATAAAGCGGGTTGGTGTTGCCCGTGGCGGCATCGCCCCAAAAACCAAAGTAGCTGCCGGATTGCGGAACGGCGGTCAATCGCACCGTTCTGCCGCAGGCATATAAGCCAGCCGGAGGACTTAGCATAATCTGGCCGCTGCCTGCAACGGTGGTCGAAAGTGTTGTGCCGAACACGGCGTAAATAGATTTGTCGCGCTCCATTGAGATATTTGCCGTGGAATTTATGCCTGAGGTGTCGCCAAGCCAGTAAAGGAACATCCATCCAGAGTCAGGGACCGCCGTCGTGGTAACCACGTTTGTCTGAAAATAAGTTCCTCCGGGCGGATTCAGATTCACGCTGCCACCGCCGGAACCGGAGGCTGTCAGCACGTGATTTACGAGAACGACAGCATCAACGGTATCGGCTTCTTCGGATTGATTGAAATCAGCGCTATAACCGATGGCGCGCACGGTCGCACTTTGAGAAAGCACAAATGGTTTCGAATAATATGTGGACGAAAAAAAAGGACCAGAGCCGTCCAACGTGTAGAACGACGACCCGTTTGCAAAGGCGGAGCGAATAAGAAACGTCGGTGGCGACGCAAACGTATAGGTTCCATTCGTCA
Organism: Limisphaerales bacterium; assembly: GCA_003152145.1. The sequence continues at coordinate 8,013 of PLZL01000124.1, read as the reverse complement.
ACAGCGTTCCGCCAACATAAAGTTCAACCGATTTCACCCGGAGAACAGCCGGCGCGCTGGTGATTGACCCTGCCACATTGGTGACGACCAGTGAGTAAGCGCCTGATTGCCACGCGGCCACACTGGTCAAATTCAGAGCGGCGTTTGTTTCTGCGGGCATATTGGTCCCGTTCATCCGCCAAAAATATCGGAGCGGCGGGGTTCCATCTACCGCAACCGAAAAGACAACATTGGAGCCTACGAACACCGTTTGGGACTGGGGGCCGATTGAATTTGTGGGAGCCTGTGGCGCTGCATCCGCCGCGACTCGGGCAAAGGAACCATCGCTGAAATTAATAAACCGATTTCCCGGCGAATCAACCAACATCGAAATTACTGGCGAGTCATACTGGTCCGACCAGATCAGCGTTCCATTGTGATCATATTTGGAGAACAACCCGTTTGTGCCTGCAAGGAAAAAATTCCCTCCATTGTCCTCCGTTAAAATCCATTGCTCGACGCTTCCTATGGCTTGCGTCCATACTACACCACCTCCCGCGAGGGATTTTTGAAACAGCGGTTGGTATGGTATGTAAAATGGACTCAAGCCAGCATAGTAAGCGTCGCTGGAGACGCCGACCACGGGTTTGCCGTTGGTGCTCAACTCAGAGTTGAAATTAAATCCGCCAAACCACGTCAGGTTACCCGCAGCATCACAAAACCCCCCTCGGAACCAACCCATATTGTTGAACTCAATGAAAGAGCCAGTATCTCCAACGAACTTGCCAACCTTCACCGTCTTGCATTGGCCCATGGTATCTGTCCACGTGCGTTGCCACAAATTTGATCCAGAGGAGGAAAACAGGCAGAGTTTTGGAGTGAGTAGTGAGTCGTCATAGCCAACCAGCACCGGTCCATCTGCGCTGACCGCCACGTCATGAAAACGGTTCAGTGCGCCTTGTTTTCCAAACGAAACGACCCACAGCAGGTTCCCCCCAGCACCATACTTGGCCAAGTAGCAAGTCGGCCACCCTGGCGTCCACTTGCCGGCAGTGGGCCAATTGACCCAGCCGCCGACCAGCGTGATTCCGCCAAAATCTTGAGTGCCGTCAAAACTGCCGGCAAAAAAGAAATTGCCTGCCGCATCGCGTTGGGCGGCGCCGGGGAGCGGACAAATTGCGTTGGTCTGAAGCGGCACGCCATCGCCGTTCAACTTGATCACGGTTCCTCCTGCATTTGCGTAGATGTTGGTCTGCTGATCCACCGCAAAGAGATTTGCACCAATGTTTGTTCTCCACAGCAGGGCTGGAGGCTGCGCATGAAGCCCGTGGATCTGACAGAGGAAACCGAAAGCAATCATTGCCACGACGCGCAGAGACTGACATGGAAACAATGGCCGCTTTGAAACGATGCTTATTTGCTCTTGATCGGGATAATCCAAAAAGTTTGCCGAAGGAGAAATAAAATTCCTGATTGCAGTCATTGCGTCCCCACTTTTCAAAACCACTGGAAAACCCGACCAACGCGAAGGCATTGATTTTCCGGACACGCGCGGGTCGCAGACCGGCGCGGCATTGCTCAACAGGCTGTTTTGCAGAGGTTTCATTTTGTTTTTCGCCTGCTGCGGCTACTTATACGCTTATCTTCACTTGTTGTCAAGTTCAATTAGTTAAACCGGCACCCTTACACCCTTATGTCTTTGCATCAGTTCAAGTGGTCCAAGTGGTTTCCGTTTGACCGTGTCCGCCTTAACGGCTTAAGCTCGCTGAATAGATGGACCGTTGGCTTCAGCAAACAAGCAGCTGGTTGCGTAAGCGATATTTCTTATTTGTTGCGTTCCTGGTCGGCGTTGTCACGAGCGGGATGGCAGTGATTTTTATTTCGGAACACACTCGCCTTTCTGCCGTTGAGGGTGAAATTCTTCATTCCCTTGCCGAGGTTCCGCAAAATGACGTAACGCTCATTCTCGGCGCTGGAACGACCACTGACGCAGCGCGCCGCACTTGCATTTCAACCGGCGCATTGAGGCCGCAGCCGCGCTGTATCGTGCCGGTGTGCGACTTGAAGCCGGGCGAATTCGTCCACACCTTCGGCGATCTGCATCTTTACGCGAACCACGTCGAGCAGGCGAAGCTGCAACTGTCGTGCGAACCGCGTCCGCTGCCGCAGATGAAATTGAACCCGGCGGTGAAGGATATCCACGATTTCAAGTTCGAGGATTTTGAACTGGTGAATTATGATCCGCATCCCGGCATCAAGGCGCCAATTGCGGTGTGAATTTTGTGACCCGCAGGGTCAAAACATGGGTAGCAGGTGAAACCTGCGGTTGACGATGATAAAATAATCACGACCCCAACGGGGTCGAACAAAACGCAAAACATTTTGGCCACCTACACCCAAATTATTTATCACATTGTTTTCGCGACCAAGAACCGCGAGCGAGTGTTAGATAAACCACGCCGCGAGGATTTGTTCCGCTATATCTGGGGCATTGTCAAAAATCACGATTGCCATCTATTCCGGCTGAATGGCGTGGAAGACCACGTCCATATTTTGACTTCGGTTCATCCGACGGTTGCGCTGGCCGATTTGGTCAAAGCGGTCAAGACCGGCAGTGCAAAATGGATCAAGGAGAACAACGTGTTCCCGCGATTTGGTCATTGGCAGGAGGGTTACGGCGCGTTCACGCATTCCGTGCGTGAAAAAAATGTGTTGATCGAATATGTCAAAAATCAGGAGGAACATCACCGGCAGGTGGATTTTCTGGATGAATACCGCAAACTGTTGCACGAGGCGGATGTTGAATTCGATGAAAAATATTTGTTGTGAATTTTGGTCGAATCGCGGCGGTTTTGTTCGACCCCGTTGGGGTTGTGACATTTTTCTGACATTTTCCGTGGATTTCACCCACGGCTACCCGTGTTGCTGTCCTGCGGACTGCGGAGTGGAAAATTTTTCTCTGCACTCTGGTATCCCAGCGATAAAATTGGATTTGTGAAACATTTCAAAGCCATCGCCGCNNCGCTGAACCGCGTGATTGGCGCGGGCGGCAAAATCCCGTGGCATCTGCCGGAGGATTTCAAGTGGTTCAAGAAAATGACGATGGGCAACGTGGTCGTGATGGGGCGCAAGACGTTCGAGAGCCTCGGCCAGCCGCTGCAGAACCGGAAGAACATGGTGCTGACGCGGCATCCGCAGCGGCTCATCAAAAGCCATCCGGAGATTTTCGGGCAATACCACGAGTGGCGCGGCGGGCGCTATCTCAAGCGCGCGTATCAATTCCATTTCACCAAGCTGGGCGAAAAGAAAGAGACGGAAATTTTGATTTTCAACTCGATGGACAAGCTCGACCCGGCGGAATTCCCGAACGACATCTTCATCTGCGGCGGCGCGCAGATTTACGAGCAGGCGTTGCCCCGCTGCTCCGACCTTTACCTGACGATCGTCAAACGCGAAGTGGAAGGGGACGCATTTTTCCCGCCGTTTGAAAATAAATTCGAGCTGGCCGAAGAAATCCGTGACGAGCCGGAGTTCAAGATTCTGCATTATCGGCACAAATCGTTGCTGAAATAAATGGTGGCACGGGCGTCACGCCCGTCAAATTCGGCGTCGCGCCGAATTTTGTTGGGCAGCGAAATCATGGATTGACGAACAGATATGGAAGGCCGTTCGCGCGCCAACGATTTCGGGCGCGACGCCCAAAATGACACGCGGGACGCGTGTGCCACCCTCCAAAAAACAGGCGGACCGTTTCCAGTCCGCCTGTTCGTGAATTGAATTTCGTTCGGAGATTTATTCCGATTTGACCGCTTCGTCGGCGGCGTCGAAGGCGTGTTGCAACGCCACGAGGTCTTCGCCGGGCTTGAGCGCGTCGAGCATCTTCTGCTCTTCCTTGAGCTGCTCGTCGCTGTAGGCGGCGGCCTTGATGGACAGGCCGATACGGCGCTCGCCCCGATCAATCTTGATGACGCGGGCGCTCACGTCCTGGCCGACCTTGAGGATGTTCTTGATCTTGTCCACGCGCTCCTCGCTGATTTGCGAGATGTGGACGAGGCCGTCAATCTCGTGTTGCAGGCCCACAAACGCGCCGAAGCTGGCGAGCTNNCGAGGTCGCCGACCTTGTAGAGCGTATCAATGGTTTCCCACGGGTCGGTGCCGAGTTGTTTCATGCCGAGCGCGATGCGCTGGTTCGGGCGATCCATTTCGAGCACGGTCGCCTCGATCTCATCGCCCTTCTTGAGCACTTCGGAAGGATGATTGATCTTGCGCGTCCACGACATGTCGGACACGTGAATCATGCCGTCAATGCCCTCTTCCAGTTCCACAAACGCACCGTAGCTGGTAAGGTTGCGCACCTTGCCCTTGACCTTGGTGCCGACGGGATATTTCGCCGCCGCGTTGTCCCACGGATTGCTTTCCAACTGGCGGATGCCGAGGGAAATCTTCTGTTCCTCGCGGTTGATGCCGAGCACGATCGCCTCGATTTCCTGGTCCTGCTTCAAAACATCGCTCGGCTTGGCGATGCGCTTCGTCCATGAAAGTTCGGTGACATGCACGAGCCCTTCCACGCCCGGTTCGAGTTGCACGAACGCGCCGTAAGGCACGAGGCTGA
>PLZL01000124.1:0-3370 GCA_003152145.1 Limisphaerales bacterium | reverse complement strand
CCGTGCCCTTGCGGATGTCGCCCGGAACCATTTCGGCGAGCAAATGGGCGCGCTTTTCCGTGCGCTCCTGCTCGATCAATTCACGGCGCGACAGCACGATGTTCTGCCGCTCCTGATTGATTTTGACGACCTTGAACTCGTAACTATTGCCGACGAACTCCGTGAGGTTCCGCGGCGTAATGACATCAATCTGCGACGCCGGCAGAAACGCCTCGACGCCGACGTTGACGACCAGGCCGCCCTTGACGATGGACTTCACCTTGCCGGTGATGCGCCCGCCCTCTTTGCAAATCGTGAGAATCTTGTCCCAATTCTTCTTGAACTCCGCCTTCTCGTGCGAGAGGACGACCGTGCCCTCCTTGTTTTCAAGCTTCTCGATGAGCACATCAATCTCGTCGCCGACCTTGATGGCGTCGGCGTCAATAAATTCATTCGTGGGGATGACGCCTTCGCTTTTGTAACCGATGTCCACCAAAACTTCCTTGGGGCGGACTTCGATGATCTTGCCTTTGACAATTTCGCCTTGGGCAAAACGCGTCGCGCTTTGCTTCATGGCCTCTTCCATTGTGAGCATAATTTGACTGTGTTGAACTGCGGGAACTTGGGAACCCAAACGGCGGGGAACCGAAGCTCCATTGCCTAACTACCGGCGCTGCGAACGGCAACGGAGGTTAAACCACGTAAAACGTGGTCAAGGTTAGGTTGTTGGTTTACTGTTTTTTCTCAGCCTCAATGAACATCCGCACACGCGGCGTTCAGGCAAGGTGGAGAATAGCCGAAATGCCGGGAATGGCAAGTGGAATTTGCAGGTTATGGCGACTTAGATTTGAGCCGATAAAAATTGTTGCTGCTAGTCGGCGGCATGATGACTTGGTTCTGTTCGCCGACAACACCGACAGCATTCGTTACATCAATCCAATTCGTGGCAGTTAAATCATTGTTCTGTTGCAAGACGAAACCGGTGAACAAAGATGGCCATGAGACAATCACAACATTGCCCGAATGCGTGATGGTCAACACGGGTGCAGGTTGCGAAGAATCTTCAGTCATGACCAACTTGCTTCCATCTGGCGCAGTGCCGATGGCATACCAGTTCAACGCGGGGGAATTGGTTGACATTTGATTTTGTGAAGACGAATGAAGCGTTGCCTCCGCATAGAATCCGCCACCTTCTGGCCCGGAAGTCAGTGGAAACTGATATTTGCCCGGCGTGTTGATGACAGTCCAATTCATTCCTGAACTGGTCGAACTATAAATCGGACCGTTGTCCGACACCATCAGCACGATTCTGGTTTTATCGTCCGTGGAAAGAATATCAACAAGGTTTGTTCGAGCCAGACCAGGCTTTCTCCAGTCACTTGCCATGTAAATGAGACCATGCAACCCCTTCACGCGGCCACTTGGGCCATTACCACTGCCTAACATCAACCGCAAAGAAGGTCCGGAGTCGTTTTTGGAAGATGAATTTATTGCCGGTGCGCCAGACGGACCCTGAAGCGGAGTGATTTCAGCATGAATCTGGATAAGTGTGTTCGAAACAACCATCCACCTGTCACCAACGATCTTCCCATTCGTAACCGTGCCATTGACCACCGTGTCACCGATCATCAGTTGGTTTGTGCGCAAGTCAGCGCCCGCGGTAACGAACACGCCGCCAAAAACCGCCAGAACCAAAAATTGCAGCCTGATTTTTTCCACAAGTCAGACGCTATTTCGCGCCAGCCCCTTTTGTCGAGAACAAATTTGTAGCAGCCGGCACCTGCCGCGCCAAAATGAAACGGCGGCGGGTGAGCCGGCTCATTCTCAAAATTTGAGAGGACTCACATCCGCTACGATAATTTTTGAAACAATCGCTCGGGAAATTTCCGAAGGCCGGCGTCCTTCGCCAGCTTGAATGCGCGGCCACATTCTTGCAGCGCCAATTTCGGCCGGCCGGTTTTGAACAGGCTGCTCGCCAGCCACGCCCGCGCCATCGCCTCGTGCTTTTTGTCGATGTCAAGCCGGAGCGCCTTCTGGTAATTCGGAATCGCCCGCGCCTCGCGGCTGTTGTTGTCGTGGAACACGCCGAGTTCGTAGAAAGCCCGCGCCTTTTCGCGCCGGCTGGAAGCCGTTTCAACCGCGCGCTGCAATTGCCTCAATGACCGTCGCCTCATTTAGTCCTTCACCCAGCCCTGCTGCTTTAGCCAGAACACGCAGTCGGCCGCCCACGGATGCGGATGCGCAAAGGGCGGTTTCCTGTCGCCCAAGCCCATGCCGTGACCGCCTTTTTGGTAGATGTGCAAATCAAACGGCACATGGTTTTTCCGCAACGCCGCCGCGAACAGCAGGCTGTTTTCCATCGGCGCCGTCTTGTCCTCGAACGTCGTCCAGAGGAAACACGGCGGCGTATTGGTCGTCACCTGCAGTTCGTTGGAGAGCAGCTTCACGAGTTCGGGCGGCGGGTTGGTGCCGAGCAACATGTCGTGCGAACCTTTGTGCGTAAATTCGCCCATGGTGATGACCGGGTAACAAAGGATGCCGATGTCCGGTCGCGAGCTTTGCTGCTCAACCGGGTCGGGCGAATTCGTGTCGCCCGAATCAAAATGTGTCATCAGCGTCGAAGCCAGATGTCCGCCCGCCGACGAGCCCATGATGCCGATGTGGTGCGGGTTGATCTGGTAATCGTCCGCGTGCGCCCGCACCCAGCGCATCGCGCGCGTCACATCCTCAAACTCCGCCGGATAATGATAACCGCTGGAGCCAAGCCGGTAATTCAGCACGAAACAAGTAACCCCATGCTGGTTCAGCCAAAGCGCATAGTCGTTGCCTTCGTGCGGCGCGAGATGCGTGTAGGCGCCGCCGGGACAAATCACCAGCGCCGCGCCGGTGGCGTTGCTTTGGCGCTTCAGGCCGGTGGTTCCGCGCGTTGCTGTATTCCAGACCGCCCGCTGCCGCGGTGTCGCGTTGCTTTGGCGTGTCAGGCCGGTGGTCCCGCCTTGCGGGATCGCGTCGGGCAGATACGGCGTGAGCGTGGGGATGTCGTTGGATTTCGTGCCGAGCGCGCCGGGAGCGCCATCGGGCCAGAGGGGAATGGCATTTGTCAATTCGGCGCGCGACAAAACGAGCGATGAAAATAAAATTGCCGATGCGAAAAGCGTTTTCATAAACATTAAAACCACTTTTTCTTTTTGAAATACAAATACGTCACAGTCGTGGAGATTATCATGACGATGGTGGCGACGACGTAGCCGTATCTCCAGCTCAATTCCGGCATGTCATGGAAGTTCATGCCATACCAGGTGCCCACCATCATCAACGGCGTGGTGATGACGGTGATCATCGTGAGCAGCTTGACGACCTCGCCGGTCTGGTTGGACGACATGTTGAGATA
>PLZL01000197.1 GCA_003152145.1 Limisphaerales bacterium | reverse complement strand
ATGAATTATCGGGGACAAATAAACGTGATTTTACATCTCGCGCATACCAATCGCCTGAATCATAATCTGCCAAGTCTGCCGCTTCGAGTGACAAACGACGGAGAATACATGAGGCGCAAGTGCCACATTGTGGCTTTCCTTCACGCCAATCTGGAAACCGATCACAGGAAAAAGTTTCCGCGAGGCTGATGCCGAACTTCTCAACGCGAGCCAGGCGAAGCGCTTGAGCTTTGGTAAGAAACAAAAATGGATTTACGATTTTGAACGGGACGCCGCAAACTTGCTCAATAAACTTTTCCATTGGGCGGTGAAACACAGGATTTGCCGCTCTGCTGGTTTCGATTCCGATTTGGGTCGCATTAAATGGCAAGTTCAAAGCACCAAAACCATTCTCATACATATACAACTCGTTCACCCCGACCTGAAAAGCGGCGATTGCTCCAAGCGTAATGTGCATAAATGCACGGCTACGTTGACTTCGTTCCAAAGTATTGTCCGGAACTTTTTTTTCTTTCAAACCATACCAAATTTGGATGGGGCGGACATTGGCAGCAACCGCGTTTCGCAACAGCAACATCAATTGTTGCTGTCCAACTTCCATTCGCCCATGCGTGACTCCAGACACAAAAACATGCGTCAGGTCAGGAATTTGAAGCTGAAATGCCGCACCGGCAAAAGAATCCAAGCCACCACTAAACAGCGCCACACGAATTGGGCCGTTGATTGGTTCTGCGAATAGAAATCCTTGAGCGCATGGCGTTAGCGACACTTTGCGTTTAATGAATTCAAAGCGCCAATCGTCCTCCGTTAAAGGCCACAACGCCTCTTGCAAAACATTTTGCGTGTCAGCTGATTGCCAAAACGGCAAATCAAGGACGGCAATCCGAATTTGAATTTTCCGACGCCGGTGCCCCAGACCTTTGTGTAGGCGGAGATCACGCCTTGGGGAGAATCTGTCGGCAATATAAATCGCGACGGCTAGTTCCGCCCAGTCAGCACACCGCTCCGATAATCGGCATCCAAAAGCGCCTGCGATACGTCCGTAATCAGCAAAGTATTCTTGTCCATAAAAATTCCGTTCACGGCCTGGTAACGCAGGAACGTTTCGCTGAACTCCCGATGCACCGAAGTCGAAATGATACTCCGGACAGATATTCTGGTAAAACGAAGATTTCATATCAATTCAACTCCTCGTTCAGGCCATCTGGCGTATGCTTGATGGGTCTGCGGCGTTTCGCTTTACGTTTTGAAAGCCTGCCTCCGGGCGACGACATCGCAATTTTAATCAATTCGGAAATTTTTGGGACAGCCTGTTGACGGGCGATTGCACTGCGTTGGCGATAAGATTCTGAATTTAGATGGGCGCGTGGCATTACATAGGGTGCGAATAAATCCCAACCGTAACGACGCAGCCAAAAATCCCCAAGAGCCTTGCAACATTGTTCTTCAAATTCCGTGGTTGACGGGCAAGTGTTGCCTCCTTCAAGAATTTGCAGACCTATGGATTGAACCACCTTGGACACATCAATTGCCGAAGGGGCGGCAACAAATTCACGCTCGATGATGTGCATTGCCCGAATGAGCCGCGCGTGCCGTTGACCGGCCGACTCAAAACCGAGATCAGTTCGGACGCTTTCAAGAACTCTGTAAGCTTGAGCGATGGATGGCTTCAGTGATGGAATGGCAAAACCATTGCCGAGCATATTGCAGACGTTTTGCGTTTCAATTTCCACCAGCTTTTCAGTGGAGGAATTGTCGCAAACAGCCGCGCAAAGCCTGTTGAATCCCCATGCTTTGCGTTGCGCATACATGTCACCATCAGCAGCCATATTCTGCAAAACTTAACGGCTGATTCGACATTTGTCAACAATTTATTTATTTTTGTCTGACATTGTCATTTCTTAAAAATGGGCCAGAAAAGCCCCAATGCCCCTTTGCATGGTCGAAAATTCAGCCGCCGGGGATTTGCCATTACCCAGCCGAAGTTGCCTTTATTGAACCATCTCGATTTGTGATGCTCCACGCAATCAACCACGTCCACGATTCCCACAATCCCACCCGTGTCCAATTCCATGGGAATTTCGACGCCAAAATTCTTGTTCAGCCAATCAATATTGTCTTCGGTGTAACTGTCCAAGCTCAACCCGGCATGAATGAGCAGAGGCCCACGGTAATGAGTGCGGCCCGGACGATTTTCGATGTCCTTTTGGCCGCTGACAATCAGCCAAGACCAAGGTTGGCGAACCGACAATGCTGGCAGCTTGGCAAAAGTTGGCGACCATCGAACGATGGGAGAATATGAATCAGAATGTCCCTCGGACGTTTCTTTATTAGTCATTTGAAAGCACGTCCTAAAACGGGAATAAAACTGTCGAGTTGTTGACGCACGATTGCTTCAACATTTATTGGTTGTCCGCCTTTCTCAAAATATTCCTGGGGATTGTAAGCCATGACTTCAAGCGGATTGGCGCTTCAATTTTTATTACCGTCCTCCTGTGCGTCGGTAAAGACATCCATGCGTCGGCGATCTGCGTTGGTCGTTGGCGAAATGGCGAAGCGCCATGTTCGATTGAACCCATCCTTATCGCGATGCGGCGTGGAAAGTTGACGAACAAGTTCCTGAATTTCCTCCTGGATTTTCGCGCCGTCGCCTGAAGACACGCGTGGAATCAGAAACAGAAACGCTGTCGCGCGGCTGCTGCAAACGTAAAGCTCCTTGCGCCGCTGCCACATGCGCTGCTCCGCCTCGGGCGAATTCCATGCAACCATGTCTTCAGAAAAGCCTTCGATAACAACGACGGGGAAATCCTGCCCTTTAACATATTTGTCGGTCAGCTCAATTGATTCCGGTGAATTGAGATTGTGATAGGTGAAGCAGCTCAATTGCTCGTAATCGAAATGCTCATCTTCGTTGTCAAAGCGAACCCAAAGGACATCCTGCGGCCGAAAGCGGCAAGGGCGCAGACGTGCAAGCGTCGTCTCGCAATT
>PLZL01000055.1 GCA_003152145.1 Limisphaerales bacterium | reverse complement strand
ACCGGCAAATCATTCGCTGGTTTGGATTCAGCCATAAAAATTCCCGCCAACAAAAATTAAATGTCCAGATTCCGCACGTTGAGCGCGTTGTCCTCGATGAACTGGCGGCGCGGTTCGACTTCCTCGCCCATCAGTTTGGTGAACATTTCCTCGGCATCAACGGCATTGGTCAGGTCAATGCGCAGCAGTTTGCGCCGCGCCGGATCCATCGTCGTCTCAAACAGTTCCTTTGGATTCATCTCGCCCAGACCCTTGAAACGCTTGATGGACAGCCCGCGCTTACCGACCTCTTTCACTCCGGCAAGAATTTCCGGAATGGAAAACAGCGGCTTCACCGTCTCGCGCTCGCCCTCGCCTTCAATCAATTCAAACAACGGTTTGTCCTGTCCGGCGTAGTGCTCGATGCTGAAACCTTTCTTGTCGAGCTTCCCCAGCAATTCAACGATGGCCTTGCTTTCGTGCAGCTCGATGTGCCGCGCGCGCCGCGTCGAACCGTTTTTCTTCTCGCTGGTTGTCGTGTCGCCTTCTTCTTCGCCACCGAACAGCTTCAGGTCGGAATTTTTTGTCCCGAACTGCGCCAGTTCTTCCTCGGTGTGGAAATAATGCACCGTTTCATCGTTACCTTCGCGCACCTTGACCAGATGTCTCGGCAAATCGCCGGTCTTCTTCTGGCGATGCTCGACATATTCCGCGAAATCGCCGCCGTGCCGTTTGATGGCGTTGGCGTATTTGTCGAGCGATTCGAGCAACTCCAAAATTTCCGCGAGTTGTTTTTGGGAAAGCTCCTTTTTGTCGGAAAGATTTTTCAACCGGACTTCTTCCGTGCCCAGTTCGACCAAAATTTTATTCAGCCGCGCGTCGTCGTCCACGTATTCGACGCGCTTTTTGCGCGCGATTTGGTAAAGCGGCGGCTGGGCGATGTAGACGAAGCCCTGTTTGACGAGCTGCGGCATCTGCCGGTAGAAAAACGTCAGCAACAGCGTGCGAATGTGCGAGCCGTCCACGTCCGCGTCGGTCATGATGATGACCTTGTGATAACGAAGCTTTTCGAGATTGAACGCGCCTTCACCCTCGCCGTCGCCGATGCCCGTGCCGACGGCGGTGATCATCGTGCGGATTTCGTTGTTCTGAAGCACCTTGTCTAGGCGCGCCTTCTCGACGTTGATGAGTTTGCCGCGAATGGGCAAAATCGCCTGGAATTTCCGGTCGCGTCCTTGCTTGGCCGAACCACCGGCAGAATCACCTTCGACGATGAACAATTCGGTGTTTGCCGGGTCGCGGTCGGAGCAATCGGCGAGTTTGCCGGGCAAGCCACCGCCGGTGAGCGCGCCTTTGCGAACCGTCTCGCGCGCCTTGCGGGCGGCCTCGCGCGCCCGTGCCGCGAGCAGACCTTTTTCAATGATTTTTTTGGCGACGCCGGGGTTCGCGTCGAAGTGCGTCATCAACCCGTCGTAAATAACGGACGAAACAATGCCGTCAATTTCCGTGTTCACCAGCTTCACCTTCGTCTGCGATTCGAAGCGCGGATTCGGCAGTTTCACACTCAGCACGCAGACCAGGCCTTCACGGACGTCATCGCCGGAAATCGTCGGGTCTTTTTCCTTCAGCAAATTGTTCTGTTTGGCGTATTGATTGATGGCACGCGTCAACGCGGAGCGGAAGCCGGTGAGGTGCGTGCCGCCGTCGGTATTGGCAATGGAGTTGGCGAAGCAGAGAATCTGGTCGCTGTAGCTGTCGGTGTATTGCAATACGCAATCCACAAACACGTCTTCGTCCTTGCCATCAATTTTGCTGGGCCGTTTACCCGAGATCGCAATGGGCTTGGGATGTAACGGCTGTTTGCTCCGGCCAAGCTGGCGGACGAACTGCTCGATGCCGTCGCGGTAAAAAAACGTCTCCGTCTTCTCGTCGCGTTCGTCCTTGAGCACAATTTCAATGCCTGGATTCAAAAACGCCAGTTCGCGCAGGCGGTTGGCGAGGATGTCGAATTTGAACTCGACGGTGATGGTGAAAATCGTCGGGTCGGGTTTGAAAGTGATCAAGGTCCCCGTTTTTTTTGATTTGCCGATGACTTCGAGTTTCTGGGTCGTTTTGCCGCGCTCGAATTCCATCGAATAAACTTTTTCGTCGCGCGAGACCTCGACCTTGAACCAGTCGGAAAGCGCATTGACACATTTCGCGCCGACGCCGTGCAAACCGCCGGAATACTTGTAGGCGCCCTGGCCGAATTTTCCGCCCGCGTGCAAATTCGTCAGCACCAGTTCGACGGCGGGCATCTTCCACTTCGGATGCATGTCCACCGGAATGCCGCGTCCGTCATCCCGGATCGAAACCGACCCATCCACGTGAATCGTCACTTCAATTTTGTTGCAATAACCCGCCAGATGTTCGTCAATCGAGTTGTCGAGCACCTCGAACACGCTGTGGTGCAGCCCGCGCTCGTCCGGATCGCCGATATACATGCCGGGCCGCTTGCGCACGGCTTCCAAACCTTCGAGTTTATCTATTTTTGAAGCGTCGTATTTCTCGGCGGCGGAGGTTGCCGGCTTGTTTTCCACCTCGGCCGAATCAGATTTTTTTGACATAAAAATTCACAGAAAGCTCGCTTGCGAGCACCAAATTCCAAGTGAAGAAATTCTATAAAAATCGCCCTTTTTGCACAATGCTTATTTGAAGAATTTTTGGCCTAAAAACACCATTAGTTGTGGCCTGATTTGCTTTGAAGCCAAACCTATTGTGTTTCTTAAATTTGTCTCTGAACAGGGGTATTTGCCTAAATTCCGTCCTTGCTTTGCTGCTGCCGAACCTTAATTTTCATAGATGGTTTTGACCGAAAATCCAACCGACCATCCTGACAAATTTGTCCGCCGCCACATCGGACCAAGCGAAAGCGATGCGGCCGAAATGCTCGCGCAAATCGGCTTCAAAAACCTCGATGGGATGATTGACGCGGCGGTTCCAAAAAAAATCCGCCTCGGCAAGAAGCTGAATCTTCCCGCCGCTCGCAGTGAATTTGACGCGCTCGCGGAACTGAAAAAAATGGCTGGCGAAAACAGGGTTTTCCGCTCGTTCATCGGCCAGGGCTATTACGATTGCATCACGCCTCCGGTCATCCAGCGCAACGTCCTTGAAAATCCCGGTTGGTATACACAATACACGCCGTATCAGGCCGAAATTTCCCAAGGCCGTCTCGAAGCATTGCTGAATTTCCAGACGATGGTCAGCGAACTCACCGCGCTCGACATCGCCAACGCCTCGATGCTTGACGAGGCCACCGCCGCCGCCGAAGCGATGACGATGTGCCACAGGCTTAAAGGCGGACGTAACATTTTCTTCGTTTCCGAAACCTGCCATCCGCAAAATATTGAAGTCGTTCGGACGCGTGGCAAAGCTCTCGGCATCGAAATCATCGTCGGCAGCCCCGAAAATGTTCAGTTCACCGACAAGGTTTTCGGCGCGCTCGTGCAATATCCCGACACCTTCGGAGCGATTCACGATTACTCCGGCTTCGCAGAAAAAGCGCACGCTGCCGGCGCGATGCTCACCGTCGCCACGGATTTGCTCGCGCTCACGCTCATCAAGCCGCCGGGTGAATTTGGCGCGGACATCGCCATCGGCAGCGCACAACGCTTTGGTGTGCCGCTCGGTTATGGCGGGCCGCACGCAGCGTTCTTCGCCACGCGCGACGAATTCAAGCGCCAGATGCCCGGACGCATCGTCGGCGTCTCCAAAGATTCACGCGGCAAACCGGCGTTGCGTCTCGCGCTCGGCACGCGCGAGCAACACATCCGACGGGAGAAAGCCACCAGCAACATTTGCACGGCGCAGGCGTTGCTGGCGGATATGGCGTCACTCTACGCCTGCTATCATGGCGCGGATGGTTTGAAACAGATTGCCATGCGGATTCACATGCTTACCGGTCTGCTGGCCGCAAGTTTGGAGCAGAAAGGCTACAAACTCGAAAGTCACACATTCTTCGACACTTTGACAGTGCGAGTCTCGAATTCCGCGACTATTCATAAAACTGCGGAATCTCTAGGCGTTAATTTCCGCACAGTTGATTCGACGCTCGTCGGACTTTCGCTCGATGAAACTGTATCATCTGATGATTTAGGGCTTATCGTGAAAGCTTTTGGAGATGGGCTTCAGCCGCAAGGCGGTCGCGATTTGCTAGTCAATCCCGCTGCGATTCCACAACCGTTGCGTCGCAATTCGCAATTTCTCCAGCACTCCGTTTTCAACCGCTACCACTCCGAGACCGAGATGCTCCGCTACATCAAGCGGCTCGAATCGCGCGACCTTTCGCTCACGGCTTCGATGATTCCGC
>PLZL01000049.1 GCA_003152145.1 Limisphaerales bacterium | reverse complement strand
TGCGGCTATTGCACGCCCGGCTTCATCTGCTCCATGTTCGAAGGGTTTTATCGCGATGACGTCCACACGCACGACGATCTCGACGACCAGCTTTCCGGCAACCTCTGCCGCTGCACCGGTTACCGGCCGATTCGCGACGCGGCCATCGAAGCCTTTGCCGAACGCCACGCGAAAAACGGCGAAGATATCTTTGCTGAACGGCTGAAAAAGTCCGACGCCAAACCCGGCGCGGCGGAATACGAATTCGCCGGAGAAAAGTTCTTCCGCCCAACTTCGCTCCCTGAACTGCTGCGACTGAAAAAGGAAAATCCTGATGCCCGCCTTATCGCCGGCGCAACGGAACTCGGCCTCGACATCACCAAGCGCTACAAAAAATTCCCGACGCTCATTTCCGTGGAGGCCGTGCCGGAGTTGAAGGAAATCAAATCCACCGAAACCGAATGGCGCATCGGTGCGGCGGTGACGCTCACGCAAATCGAAGAAAAAATGGCCGGAGAATTTCCCGCGCTTGGCGACATGCTGCGCGTGTTCGGTTNNATCGCGCCACGATGGGCGGCAACCTTGTCGCTGCCTCGCCCATCGGCGACAGCGCGCCCGTGCTGCTGGCGCTGGATGCGAAGGCCGTGCTCGTAGGACATGCTTCCAGCCTGTCTCCATCTAAAACGAAAAAGTTAGAGACAGGCGCGACGCCTGTCCTACAGGAGCGCACCCTGCCCATCAGCGAATTTTTCAGCGCTTATCGCAAGACCGCCCTGCGATCGAACGAGATTTTGAAAACCATTATCGTCCCGCGCGGCATATCAAAACCGGGGCTCACGCGCAAATGCTCGTGGTTCAAGGTTTCCAGACGGCGCGAGATGGACATTAGCACGGTAGCCGCCTGCTTCACGGTGGATTTGGATTCACAAAACGTCATTCGCCATGCGCGACTGGCTTACGGCGGTGTAGCCGCCCTGCCCTCGCGCGCGAAGAGAACCGAGTTGGCGCTGCTCGGAAAAATTTGGAGCGAAGAAACCATTGAAAACGTGCTTCCGATCTTGCGGACTGAGTTCACACCCATCTCCGATGTTCGCGGTTCGGCGGATTATCGAAGCGGATTGGTCACAAGTTTGCTGGAGAAATTTTGCTTTGATTCCGTAGGACAGGCGTCGCGCCTGTCTCCATCTGAAAACGGAGTGGATAAGTTAGAGACAGGCGCGACGCCTGTCCTACGAAATGCCCCCCACGAGAGCGCGCACAAACACGTCACCGGCGAGGCGGTTTACACGGACGATCCACCCGTCGGGAAAACTTTTCTGGAAGTCTGGCCGGTTTGCGCGCCGCACGCGCGGGCGAAGATTCTCAAGCGTGACGCCTCCGCCGCGCGCCAGATGCCCGGCATCCGGGCCGTGTTGCTCGCCGAGGATATCCCCGGACTCAACGACGTCGGCACCAAGCACGACGAAATCCTGCTGGCGGACAAGGAGGTTTTGTTTCACGGCCACATGGTCGCGCTCGTTGTCGGCGAAACGCAGGAAGCCTGCCGCGCGGCGGCGGAAAAAGTGGTGGTTGAATACGAGCCGTTGCCGCACATCCTGACTTTGCGGCAGGCGCTCGCCGAAAAAAGTTTCCACAACGAACCGAATTTTATCCGGCGCGGCAATTGTGACACCGCGCTCGCGAGTGCGCCGTCCACACTCGAAGGCGAGTTCGAGCTGGGCGGCCAGGAACATTTTTATCTCGAAACCCAGGCGGCCTGGGCCGAACGCGGCGAGGACGGCTCGATGTTTGTGGTTTCGTCCACGCAGCATCCGTCCGAGGTGCAGGCGGTCGTCGCGCACATGCTGCATCTGCCGGCGAACAAAGTCGTGGTCCAAGTGCCGCGCATGGGCGGCGGTTTCGGCGGCAAGGAAACGCAGGCGGCCACACCCGCCGCGCTCGCCGCGCTGGCGGCGCATCACACAGGCCGGCCGGTGCGCGTGCGATTTAATCGCGATCAGGACATGGCACTCACAGGACATCGGCATCCGTTTCTGGCGAAGTTCAAGGTCGGTTTTGACGAAAACGGTTTGTTGCGCGCGGCGAAGATTCATCTCTGGTCAAACGGTGGCTGGGCGCAGGATTTGTCGCAGGCCGTGACCGACCGCGCGTTGTTCCATCTGGACAACGCCTATTTTATCCCGGCGGTGGAATTTCGCGGACAGGTGGCGAAAACAAATCTGTCGTCGAACACGGCGTTCCGCGGCTTCGGCGGGCCGCAAGGAATGCTGGTCATGGAAGAAATTCTGGATCGCATTGCGCGGCGGCTGGGTCTGTCACCGGAAATGATTCGCGAGCGAAATCTTTATCGCGGCAAAGGCGAAACGAACACGACGCACTACGGGCAGGAAATCGAGGACAACCGCCTCCAAACGATCTGGCATGAACTGAAGAAGTCAGCGCAGCTTGAGCGACGCCGCGGAGAAATCGCGAAGTGGAACGCGGCGCATCCGCATCGCAAACGCGGCATTGCCATCACGCCGGTGAAGTTTGGTATCAGTTTTACGGTCGCGCACCTAAATCAGGCGGGCGCGCTCGTCTTGATTTACCAGGACGGCACGGTGCAGGTGAACCACGG
>PLZL01000423.1 GCA_003152145.1 Limisphaerales bacterium | reverse complement strand
TTTTTCTTCAGCACGGCGCGCAGGCCGTTGACGTTCCAGGAAATCAGTTTCATGCGCGGCAAGATTAAACCACCGCCAGCCGCGCCGAAGCAAGCCGCGAAGGCGGGGGCTGGACACGGTTAAATCGTCCTCGTCCTCCTCCTCGTCCTCGTAATCGAAAGAATTCGAGGACGAGGAGGATGACGAGGACGAGGAGGATTTGAACACATTGACGGCGCGAAGGCGGATGACTACGTTGCTGGCGACCGGAATGAAAAAACTAACAATATTTATCGGCTTGCTCCTGCTCTGCGCCTCGTCACAAGGTGCGTCTGCCGGTGAACCGTGGCAGGATGCGCTGGCGCGGATGCCGCTGGGTATCCCGCAAAGCGGGGTGATTGAGTTGAATCGGACGAATTGCGTGCCGCTGCTGCTGGACGCCTTCCAATCCAACGGCGTCGTGAAGGCCCTCATCTTCATGCCGGGCGCAACGGACGAACTTTACTTTCTCCGGCGGGCACATGCCACATTGACCAACGCCAATCCTTCACTCCTCGACGCGGTGACGGCGCTGACAAATCAAACCTTCATCCAAGCCACATTTCAGCCGCCGCTGCTGCTGCTTCACACGACTGAAGATTCGCTGGACGTGATTGCCACCGTCAAAAACGAATCCACGGCGGTAAAATTGCGCCAACGGCTGGTGCCCGGCCGCGTGCAGCTTGAGGACGCTGATTGGGGAGAAGTTCGGAGCAGGCTCAAGGGGAAATTGAGCATCGGCCTGCGCCCGTTTGAAAACGCGGGGGAAACGTGGCATTTTTACCGGCACGATTTCGCGGCGTGCGGTGTCACGGATTGGGAGATGCTGGAAACGCTGGCGCTGGCGGGCAAGACCACCTTCACCGTCCACTGGCTCACGGCGGATTTTCGGCCGGACCGGCGCTCAGGCGTCACGCCGAAGTTGGAACAGTTTCCGGCACGTTAGAATTGCCTTTATTCCGGTTTCGGATTTTTTGAGCTTCCATTCCGACTTTTGCAGCAGCGCCGGAGGCGCGGGTGAAAATAGCCCGCAGTTTCAACTGCGGGTTTGACGCGATAAAAAACCACAAGCCCCGGAGGGGCGACAGAATTTCCCGCAACAATTTTTCTGCCGCCCCTGCGGGGCTTGGTTGGTTCGATGGTTTTTTCCCGCAGTTAAAACTGCGGGCTATTCTCGATTGTCCCTTTGGGACAAAACAAATGCCGCGACGAACAGGGAATCCCGCCGCCGAAATTGAGGGCATTCTATTCTACTAATCAGATTTCCGGCGCGAACGCGAGCGCGCTCAATGGCGGCAGGTAAAATTCCGCCGAGTGTTGCTGGCCGTGACAGGAAATATTCCCGGCGGTCACGCCGCCGAGATTGCCCGTGTTGCTCCCGGCGTAAATTCCAGCGTCGCTGTTCAGGACTTCCTTCCATTTGCCCGCGCGCGGCAGGCCGATGCGATAATTCGGGCGCGGCACCGGGGTGAGGTTCAGGATGACTGCGAGTTGTTTTGAGCCGTCAGCGGTCTGGCGCATGAAGGAAAGAATGCTGTTTTCGCGGTCGTTGCAGTCAATCCACCAAAAACCGGCGTGGTCGTAATCCGCCTGCCACAGCGCGGGCGTGGCGGCGTAAAGTTTGTTCAGATCCTCCACGAATCTTTGCAGGCCGCGATGGAATGGGCCGGCGTCGAGCAGCCACCAGTCCAATTGCGCGTTTTCGTTCCACTCGGCGCGCTGGCCGATTTCGTCGCCCATGAACAGCAGTTTTTTGCCGGGGAACAGCCATTGATACGCGAGCAGCGCGCGAAGATTGGCAAATTTCTGCCAGTCGTCGCCGGGCATCCGGCCAATCAGCGAGCCTTTGCCGTGGACGACCTCGTCATGCGACAGCGGCAGGATGAAATTTTCGTTGTAATGGTAGAGCATCGCGAACGTGAGGTCGTTCTGGTGATATTTGCGATGGACCGGCTCGCGGCCGAAATAGCCGAGCGTGTCGTGCATCCAGCCCATGTTCCACTTGAACGAGAAGCCCAGGCCGCCGAGATACGGCGGGCGTGTCACCAGCGGCCACGCGGTGGATTCCTCGGCAATGGTCAGCACGCCGGGAAATTCCGTGTGAGTGAGGTGGTTGAACTTTTTCAGGAATTCAATCGCCTCCAGATTTTCACGCCCGCCGAACTGGTTCGGAATCCACTGGCCCTCCTTGCGCGAATAATCGAGGTAAAGCATCGAAGCGACGGCGTCCACGCGCAGGCCGTCAATGTGAAAGCGTTCGCACCAGAACAGCGCGTTGGCGACGAGAAANNTCGTCGCGCGGAAAATGCGCCGGCACCCAGTCCACGATGACGCCGATGCCGGCCTCGTGCAGCGCGTTGACGAGAAACTGGAAATCGTCCGGCGTGCCGAACCGGCTGGTCGGCGCGTAAAAACCGGTGACCTGATAGCCCCACGACGGATAAAACGCGTGCTCGGCGACGGGCAAAAATTCGACGTGGGTGAAACCCAGACGCGTAACATATTCGACGAGCGGTTTTGCCAGTTCGCGGTAGCTCCATGATTCCGTCGTGGTCTTTTTCTGCCACGAACCGACGTGAACTTCATAGACGCTCATCGGCGAGCGCAGCGCGTCGTGTTTGCGGCGCTGCTTGAGCCAGGCAGCGTCGTTCCACTTGAATTTTCGCGTGTCCCAGACGATGGCGGCCTGCTTGGGCGCGACCTCGAAGAAAAACCCGAACGGGTCGGTGTTCAGCTTGATGTTGCCATGTGCGTCGCGGATCTCATATTTGTAATGCGCGCCCTGCCCTACGCCGGGAATAAAGATTTCCCACACGCCGGACGCGCCGAGCAGCCGCATGGGATGGAAACGTCCGTCCCAATTGTTGAAATCGCCGACGACGCTGACGCGCTGGGCATTCGGCGCCCAAACTGCGAAGCTGGTGCCGGGCACGCCGTCAATCACGCGCAATTGCGCGCCGAGCTTCTCGTAAATTTGCCGTTCGTCGCCCTTGCCGAAGAGGAACAAATCCGATTCACCCAGAGTTGGCAGGAAGGAAAAGGCATCGCGCGTGCGGCGCACACGGCCTTTGTGATCGGTTATGACGAGATCATAGGCGTAGACCTTGCTGGCCAATCTTGTGACGGCCTCAAAGACATCGGTTTTGGGAATCCGCTTCAATTCAAACGCCGGTTTGTNNACGAGGCCCGAGCCGTCGCCAAGCGGGTGCATTCCCAGCAGCGTGTGCGGCGACTGGTGCATCAATTCAACCAGGCTGCCGAGTTCGTCTTTGGTCAGCAACATAACGGGCAAAGGTTAGCAGAGTCTTTTCACCAAGGCACGATATTCATAAACCATCGTGGCTGGGTGGGGCGGACCCGGACACTGCGACAAACAAAGTTGCATTATTTCGTAAGGAACGCCGGATTCATCCGGCAGGACCTTCAAACACGCGGACCCGCTGCCGCATGAATGCGGCGTTCCGTCGTAGTGTCCGGGTGCGCCCCATTGACTCACAACTCCAACGCTTTTTGTTCGTGTTGCTTCTTTTTTGATTCCGGCGCTTTCTTGAACGTCTCGTCCGTGGCGGCGACGGTGGACGGGCGCTCAATCCCCTTGCCTTCCATCAATTCCTTCACGGTGCGAAGTTGCAGGCGCGGGAATTTTTGCTTGTTCGTCTTGTGCTCATAAAATCCGGCGCTGGCGGCTTCGGTTTCCATCGGGCCGGTGGCGGGTTGCAGGGAAATTAAAATGCCGATGGCGGCTTTCTCGCGATCCAACACGCCGCGCAGATCGCGCACGTCTTTCACGCCGGTCTTGCCGCCTTTGACTTGAATGATGATCTGCTCCGGCTTGGCGGCTTTGGGGGCGTCGCGGAAAAGGATTTTGCCGTCAATGCCGTGGTCCGCGCCTTTCTTCTGCTCGACGGGACGAGCGCCGACGAGGCCGAGCGCCCACCATTGGAATTGATATTTGTCATCCTCGGCGAGCGTGGCGGCTTCGTTGGGAGTGGTGGGTTCGCCGATGATGCGGACGATTGATTCGCGTAGGACAGGCGTCGCGCCTGTCTCTGAAATATCTGTTTCGGTAATATTGGAGACAGGCGCGACGCCTGTCCTACGTTGAAGCGGGCCGCTCACGAATTTCATCCGGCTGCCATAGGTGTCTTGCAGCCGGTTCTTGATGAGGGAAATGGCCAGTTGCGTCACGTCAATGCCAATCCAGTCGCGGCCAAGTTTCTCGGCGGCGTCAATGGTCGTGCCGCAGCCGCAGAACGGGTCGAGCACGAGGCCGCCCGGATTGCTGCTCGCCAAAATGAAGCGCTCCAGCAATGCGACGGGCTTTTGCGTCGGGTAGCCGAGGCGTTCGGCGGATTGGGCAGCGATTGGGTCAATATCAGTGATGATATCAGCGGCTGGAACGCCAGCATTTGGATTGTAGTATCGTTTGAATCCGGGCACTTTTCCTTTCGGCGGCCAATAAATCAAACCTGCCTTATCGAGCGCATCCAATTTTCCTTGGACTGACCAGTCCTCACTTTTGTCTCCAAACAATTCGACCAAGACTTTGGTTGGGACAGCCCAATGCCGTCCGGCTTCCGTGGGATTTACTTTGCGCCAAGCTTGCCCGGATTCACCTGTTCGAGTTCCCGCGCCAGTCAAATCGCCAATTCGGAATCTTCCTTTCGAGTCAGAGAAACGATAAAAACTTTCGAGATATTCTTCCGTGTAACTTTGAAAGACTTGATTCCAAAGGTAATCGTCCGTTTTTGAGTAAAGCAGAATGACGTCGTGAACTGGCCCAAATCTTTTTGCGCTGTTGTGGGAACTTGTGCGTTTCCAGATGATTTCACTGCGGAAATTATCTTTTCCCATTATCGCATCGCAGAGCAGCTTGAGGTAATGGGAGGCGGTCGGGTCGCAGTGGAGGTAGAGCGAGCCGGTGGGTTTGAGGACGCGGCGGAGTTCGACGAGGCGCGAGGACATCATGGTGAGGTAGGCCATCATGTCGTTGCCGCCCAGAAACGTGTAGAAGGCCTGCATCACGTCGGAGACCTTGCCGGGCTGCTCGGTGACGGCGTCGTAGGCTTTTTTGGTCTCGATGTCCCAATGCCAGGTGTCCTCGAAGGCGTGAATCTGGCTGGCGGCGTCGGTGCCGTCTTTTTCGTGGAAGAAGGCGTTGTAGTTCTGGGCGGAATTGAAGGGCGGATCCAAATAAACGAGGTCAACGGTCTCGTCCTTGAGGTAACGCTTGAGGATTTCGAGGTTGTCGCCGTAATAGAGCGTGCCCATGCGGCGAGTATGCGCCGGGAAACGGGGCGGAGACAAGGGCAAAGGCCAAAGGCCAAAGGCCAAAGGCTAAAGGCTGAAGGAAGAGGTCAGAATGCAGAGGCCGGAGGGCAGGCATGGCGAAGAATCTTTCTTGAATCGTGCCTGCGAGTATGCTATTTTCTTGCCCAGATGAACACCGTTTTGCCCCCTCTGAAAAGGCGGCCAATTTTTGATGCAATGAAGTCCGCTTATTCATTGGCCAATCTTTTCTGTGCCTCCGTTCTCACTTTTCACCTTGCCACTGAAACCGGCCAGGCCGCGGGCGCGGTGGTCGCCTGGGGTGCCAATGGTTCTTTTCAGATCAATGTTCCAACCAATGTGACGAACGCCGTCGCGGTCGCCGGCGGCTTCGATCACAGTCTGGCTTTGAGAAATACCGGCGCGGTGGCCGGCTGGGGAGATAATGGCAACGGAGAGACATCGGCTCCCTCCCAATTGACGAATGCCGCGGCCATCGCCGCCGGCGATGGATTCAGTCTGGCGCTGGAAAGCAACGGCACCGTGGTCGCTTGGGGAAACCAGTCCACTGTGCCGGCAATGGCAACCAACGTGGCGGCCATCTCCATCTCGTTGAGCAACGCACTGGCGTTGACTGAAGGCGGCAGCGTGGTTTCGTGGGTCGCCGGGCCGACGCCGCCTGCAACGGCAACCAATGTCGTGGCCATTGGCACCGGCTACAAACACAGTCTGGCGCTGAAAGGAGATGGCACCGTGATTGGCTGGGGCGACAACACTTGGAACCAAACCGCCATTCCACCCAACCTGACCAACGTGGTGGAACTGGCCGGGGGCCAATATCATAGTCTGGCGCTAAAGGGAGATGGCACCGTGGC
>PLZL01000358.1 GCA_003152145.1 Limisphaerales bacterium | reverse complement strand
CGGCGCTGGCCGACCATCATCAGCAACCCGCGGCGCGAGCTGTGATCCTTTTTGTTCGTCTGCAAATGTTCGGTCAGATGGTTGATCCGCTGCGTCAGCAGCGCTACCTGCACGTCCGCCGAACCCGTGTCCTTGTCGTGCGTCTTAAATTGTTCAATCGTCTTCGTCTTTGCTTCCATAATCAATTAGTGCGTCAGATTGTAATTATTCACCCTGCCGTGTAAAGAACTTTCCCGAACACTTTTGGCGGGCCGCGAGACGGCGGAAACGGCCCGGGCTTGAACCAGACGGTGAAAGCAACCAAATAAACAGCGGCCAAAATGGAGACAAATGCGATCAGAAGCCGGTTCTTTCATGATAGATCTTGTAACACTGCGGGTCTGGGACGCGTCCAACTGTTTGTCCAGACGTGGCAGGGAGAGCCACGGTTATGAAAAAAGCTGACAGTCAGTCATTCGACCCACGGGAAAATGATTTTCGTGCTGATGATGCTTTCACCCTGATCGAACTGCTCGTGGTGATTGCGATCATTGCCATTCTCGCGGCGATGTTGCTGCCTGTTTTGTCCAAGGCGAAGGATCGGGCACGGGATGCCAACTGCATCTCCAATCTCAGGCAGTGGGGCATCACTTGGAGGCTTTACGCCGACGAGAACGAAGACTCGTTCATGGCCGGAACGAAAGCCAACTGGGCGCGCGGCGCGTGGGTGCTCGCGCTCACCAACGGTTACGCAAAAAAGCCCGACCTGCTGCTCTGTCCCAAGGCAACCGACCGGCGCGGGCCGGGCGACCAGGAAGCCCACACCACGCTCGACGACCCGAACGCGGTGGATTATGGCGGTCCCACGACCGTGTATGATTTTCCGATCACCGACCCGACGAACCCCAGCCGTCTGCTGATAGCCAGCTATGGACTCAATTGCTGGGTTTACAATCCCAACACCAACAACATTCAGGGGCGTGACGCCAGTTTGCACTGGAGGAAATATGGCGCCGCGGCCCAGCCCTCGGTCACGCCGCTGTTTCTGGATGCGATGTGGCGCGGCGGTGGACCGCATTTTGATGACATCCCGCCGGCCTTCAACGGGGAATGGGCGGGGGCCGGTGCCGAGATGCATCACTTCGCAATGAAGCGGCATGGCAAAGGAGTGAACATTCTTTATTTCGACAGCTCCGTTCGCAACACACGCGCGAAAGATTTGTGGAGTCTGCCGTGGTCGAAAGGTTACGATGTCAACGCCGTCGCGCAGGCCGTTGGTTTTCCAGACTGGATGAATTGACTTTTGTTCAATGCCGGAACTCCAACTGCTTTAACGCTAAAATTGCGCCGGCCTTTTTATTTATGGCAAAGAAACAATGGATTCTCGCACTGACCGTCGTTTTGCTGGCCGGTATTTACGTGTATTTTTTTACGGGGTGGTTCAAGCCGCAAACGATTCATATCTTCCACGTAGCGCGCTCGCTACAAAACGCCCGAATCGGGGCGCGCGTGGCGGCGGGCAGCCGAAACACCGCCATCGTGACCTTTGGATTTGATTCCTGTTATCAACTGACCGAAATCAAGGTCGTCCGCCTTTCCGAATGGCAGACTAATCGCTTCGCCCAACCGCTCTGGCATTTGATATCCGATTCAAATTCTGCCCCCGTCAAAATGTTCCCGTATGGCGTCGCTCTTCGCGGCATGAAACCCGCCGTGGCTCGCACGTGGCCGCAGCCGCTCGAAACCAACGTCACCTATCGGCTTTTTGTCAGCGCCGGTTCCGTCAAAGGACAGCATGATTTCTCTGCTCCACCCAAAAGGTCCGCGGCCAATAACTTTCCGCATCAACGCAACTGACGGCCCCAATTCCAGGCCAGACGCCGCTTCGTTTGTGGCGTCAATTTGAACCGCTCGCCAATTCGCAGGCCCTCCACCCAGAAAATTTCGCCGTTCGCCGCCGTCGCCAGCACCAGTTCGCGGCGGCGCGCAGCGGAAATTTTCGCGTTCACAAACAAATCCTGCAGCTTGGCCGCCGACTTCAGGCCGATGGGCTGAAACCGGTCGCCCGCGCGCCAGTGCCGCAGAACAATGCCGCCGCCAATTTTGTCCGCGTCAAAAACTTCCATGCCGGCCATTTTCCGCGGACGCGAAAACCCCCTCATCGGTCCCACGCGCCAGCGAAAATGCCGGCCGCCAAATTCCGCGCGCCCCGCGTCGTCCGATTTTACGGCGCGTTCGCCCTCGTTGAATTTGGAAATTGGTTCTGCGCGCATAACCACTTTTCCGCCGGCGTCGCGCGCAACGGAAATGTTTGTGCCGACACTGACAAAACAATCCGCCGATCGCCGCAGCGATTCGATCAACTCAAAATCTGGCGCGACACCGGCTTCCGCGAGTTGTGACTGCAAAACGCGGCGTCGGATTGCGATTGGCAATTTTTCAAAAGTCTCCCTGGCAGGGGCGCCCTGTCGCGCGTTCCGGCTGACCTGCAGGCCAGCCCTGCCGATTTTCAGCCACTGCCTCGCCACTTCGCCGGCAAATTCCGATTCCGCGCCGATGATTCCCATCAGGCGCAAAACGGCTTTATCCAAACCGGGCTGATAATGTTTCCGCAAGAGCGGCAGCAATTCGTTGCGAATCCGGTTCCGCAGAAAATCGGAGGAAAAATTCGTCGCGTCGTCGCGGAAACGGATTTTGTTTTCTCGGGCGAATTCCGCGAGTTCACCTTTTGAAAAATCCAGCAGCGGGCGGACGAGCGAAACCGTTTTGTCGGCGGGCGACGGCGAGCGCCATTTCATCCCGGCCAAACCCTCGCCGCCCGCGCCGCGCAACAGCCGCAGAAAAAAAAGTTCCACCTGGTCATCAGCATGATGCGCGAGCGCAATCGTTTTGATTTTTCGCCCGCTGGCAACTCGCGCCAAAAATTCGTGCCGCAATTTCCGCGCGGCCATTTCCAGGGACAGCTTCGATTTCGCGGCGAATGCCTTCACGTCCGCGCTTCCAGCGACCACCCGCAGCTTCATCGCCGCGGCCGCTTCGCAGACAAGCTTTTCATCCGCGTCACTGGCGCGTCCGCGCAGCCGGTGGTTGAAATGCCCGACGACCATCTGCCAGCGATATTCGGCGGAAAGTTTTATCAGCGCATGAAGCAGTGTCATCGAATCCAGCCCGCCGGAAACCGCGACCAAAAATTTCCCGCCGCGTTTGAATAAATCGCGGTTCTGGATGTTTTGTTCGACACGCTGGAGAAAATCCGTCACGCCCCGATTTTACTTCATTGGAGTTGCGGAGCAAGGACAGGTGGTTGTTGGAATTCAATCTTCGGGTGGCTGATGACAGGCACTGGCAAAGCCCGAACTCCAAAATTATTGTGAAACGAGGAGGCGATAAAAGCGCGGCGTCGTGTTGAATGAATCTGTCACCGTCACGGGCGGATTTGTCGCTAAAATGTCTGAAGTCAGGCCAGTCCAGTTCGTGTCGGTGAAGGGGAAAGTCAAACCGAAGCCGTTCACGGCAGCAGCAGCCGGTAGAACTTTTGCGGGGAACCCGTGATGGGATTGGTGTCCACAAACGTCATGGCCGTGTTTGTCGCCGCGATGTTTATCAGAACAGTCCAATTAGTCTGGAGCAGATTGGTCTTGAATTGAACTTGATAGACCAGCCCGGTTATCGCGTTCCACGTGAATTTGAAGTCGTTGTTCGTCTGCGTCAGTGTTGCCGGTTGGAATGTCGTCATTGGAATGGGCGTCACGCTGATATCGTCGAGACCGAGATAATACGGGTCGTCTCGGAATCCAAATTGAAGAACGGCGCTGGAGCTGGTGGCGGTGACAACGAATTGTAAATTGGTCCAGCCGATTTTGCCGATGTTCAGTTGATCGAAAATTTTACTTCCATTCCACAAAACACTGAATTCATTTGGAGTCAGAGTCCCGGAAGTGTTCGGACTGTCCAGCCACAGCGAGAGCAAATAATTTTGTCCGGCAACCGTCGGTAACGTTTGGGAAAGATAACCCAGCGAGCCGACCGGCCCCATTCTCNNGATTGAGTCCAACCTGTAAAATCGCCGGTTTCAAAACCGCCATTTTGAACCAGCGGCTGGTTCACCAGCAGTTTGAATTGCAGTCTCCGCGCCCCGCCACTGGTCTGGTTGGTGAACCACACGTTGGCGGTGTAAGTTCCCGTCGCCAGATTGGTGGCGGTGGAACTTAAACTTACCGTCGCCGTGGTGGTGGCGCTCGCGGCCAGCGTGCCGCCGCCCGAGGCCGTGAGCCAGGCGGAGGTGTTGATGAGCGACCAGTTCAACGAAATTGTTCCGGAATTTGTCAGCAAAAAGTCTTGCGACGTGACGCTGAACGGCCCGCCGACCGGCCCGCTGCCGATAAAGCCAGCCGCCGGCGTGACCACCAGCGGTTGCAGCGCCTGCAAGGTAAATTGCAGGTTTTGCACGTTGTGCGTGTCCCAGTTCGTAAGCGTCACGATCGCGGCATAGGTCCCGACGGCAAGGCTGTTGGCGGCGGCAGTCAAACTCACCGTGACACTGTTCGTCGCGCTTGCGGCCAATGTGCCGCTTGTCGCCGAAGCATTGAGCCATGCGGAAGTGATGACGAGCGACCATGTGAGCGGGCTTGCGCTGGAGTTGGTCAGGAAGAAATCTTGCGAAGACGGGCTGAACGGGCCGCCCGCCGATCCGCTGGCTGCAAAACCGCTCGCCGGCACAATGCCCAGCGTGTCCGGTGAGACAAGCGCGTTAATCAAATTCTGCCCGGCCGGCGTTCCCCAGCCCGTGCAAAGGTCATAGCCGGGAACGGCGAAGTATTTGTTGGCGCTGCTGGCGTTGGTGTTGTTGCCGGTGGTGATGTCGTGAAAAGCCGCCGTGTAGTTCGGTCCTTTGCCAATCGCGTAGATGGCCGGATTAAGAAAGCCGACCGCCGACTTGCCCAAGAGGGCGGCCTGCTGATTGGCAAGCGCGATAAAGGCCGCCCACAATGGCGCCGCCGCGCTGGTGCCGCCGACTCCAGTATCTTGCTGGCCGTTGTTCGCCACGACAAAAATGCCGTTTGCGGTCATGGCCACGTCAGGAATATTCCGCATGGTCGTCGAGCCTTGATTGGTCACCATGTTGATTCCCTGCTGCCAGCTTGGAATTGAGTAGGATGTGCTGACCCCGCCGCCGCTTCCCCAATAACCATTTCCGTTCGGACTCCATGCGGGTGGGTCATAGCCCAAATTCCAGACGGTCTCCGAAGCATACGAAGCGCCCGAACCATTCATCGTTAATGTCGTTCCACCGACGCTTGTAACGTATGGACTGGCGGCTGGAACCCATATTGAATTAACCCAGGCATCTCCATCTCCAGACGCCTGGAAAAATGACTGGCCTTGAACCGCCATGTTCGTGAAAATCTGGTCGGCGTTCACATCAGGTGGACTGCCGCCGTTCCCCCAGGAAGAGCTAAATTGTTTGATTGAATAATAGTTGCTCGAAACCATGCTGTTCAAAATACTGTCGAAAGTGCCGGACGGCCCGGCTTCAAAAACAACAACGCTGGCCAGATTCGTCGCCATGGAAATTGCCATTTCAATGTCCAAAGACACTTCAAGGACGTTATTTGCATTGCTGGTTGGCGTGCCATTGAAACCATTCAGCAAATTAGTTTGAATTGAAACCGGCGAAATGCCCGCCAACGTTTCGTAAGCCGCGATGTCGTTGGAATAAAAGCCGTCGAATTCCAACAGCCCGACTTGCTGGCCGGTGCCGTCAAGTGTCACATCTGGAGCGTAGGCCGCCCGGAAATCATTTCCCAGATACGAACCGCTTGGCCCGGAACCGGAAGCCGTCACAACGCCCGCCGGACTATTTTTCTGCGGATTTTTTTTTAAGCTCGCCGGGTGCGGGATGGAAAAATTGTCCAGGCCGCTGACGTGCAAAACCGGCACGTTGAAATCAATCGAAGGTTCCGTGTCCGGCGCGTAAAACTTGCGGTTCTCCGTCGGATGCTGATACACGCTCAACGTCAGGTGAAAAACCTTTTCGACCGTTGCCGCGCTTCCGTTCACATCCAGCAGAAGACGGTTGGGATACGTCGCCGTCACCGTCAGACCGTTCGTCTTCGCGAAATTGATGAGGGACTGATAATCCTGTTCCGCCGGGCCGAACTGCGCCGCAAACTGTTCCGGCGTCAGGTAGCGGTGATAATTGGTGCTCGCCGGGTCATAAATTTCCGCAAGCAGCTTGTTGAGCGCATCCTGGTTCCGCAACGGCAGCCCAATTGCCAGGTTCAGCCGATTGGTCGCGGGCAAACGGCTCATCGGCTGCAAATGGAAACGCGCAATTGCCGGCGGCACGTGTCCGTGCAACAATTGCTTCCCGACGCCTTGCGCGCGCGCNNCCAGCCGGATGGACCATTGCCCGCGTATAGCGGCGTGGCCGCCACCCGGCTTTACGCCGGCAACTTCAGCAAATGTCCGGTTTACCATAGGATTTATTGATGAGCACAAATAGAAAATCTCACCTAATTTAAGCAGACTTTGTGCCACCGTCAAATTCTCATGCGAAAAAATTTGCCCGATTGTCCGCCCGANNCGCCGGGTTCAGCCCGCGCCAGATCCGCCAGCGCCTTGCCGGCATCGGCCGCGCACGGGAAAATCTGAGCGCGATTCTCATCACTCACGAACACGCCGACCACATCGCCGACAAATTTCAAATNNCACGGCAAACGCGATCCGCTTCTTTTACGGTAACAACAACAGCCGGTAGAACTTTTGCGGGGAACCGGTGATGGGATTGGTGTCCACAAAAGTGATGGCGGTGTTCGTCGCCGTGATGCTATTCAAAACAACCCAGTTGGTCTGGAGTAGGTTGGTTTTGAATTGGACCTGATAGACCAGGCCGGTCATCGCGTTCCACGCAAATTTGAGATTGTTGTTCGTTGCCGTCACCGTCGCCGTTTGGAACGCCGCCGCCGGAATGGGCGTCAGGCTGACATCATCGAGGCCCAAATACCACGGGTCATCCCGTTCGCCAAACTGAATGACGGTGTTGCTGCTGGTAGCGGTGACGATAAACTGCAGGTTGGTCCAGCCAGTGGTTGCGGGAATATTGACTTGATCAAAAAGTGCATTCCCGTTCCAGGAAACACTAAATTCATTAGGCATGTTGCCGAATTTGCCGGGGTTATTGAGCCACAAGGAAAGTAAATAAGACTGAGCTGCGACTGTTTGCAGCGTTTGGGAAAGAAAACCAAGCGAGCTTCCCGCTCCCAACGCCGCCAAATAGCTGCCTGAATGAGGCGGGATTTTGGAAATGGAACCGCTGTTATCCACCAAGCTGATGCCATCATTGCTCAACGTCCAGCCGGTCCAATTGCCAGTTTCAAATCCGCCATTTTGAACCAGCGACTGGTTCACCAGCAATGTGAAAAGCAGACTCTGCGCGCCGCCTTTGGTCTGGTTGGTGAACCACACGTTCGCTGCGTAAATTCCAACCGCCAGACTGGTTGCGGTGGAACTCAAGCTGACCGTCGCCGTGGTTGTGGCGCTCCCGGCCAGCGCGCCGCCGCCCGAAGCGGTGAGCCAGGCCGAGGTGTTGATGAGCGACCAAGTCAGCGAACTGTTGCCGGTGTTGGTCAACTGGAAACTTCCCGAGTCCGGACTGAACGGACCGGCAACCGGCCCGGTGGCCGTAAAACCGGTCGCCGGCGCGACGACCAGCGGTTGCTGCGCCTGCAGGGTAAATTGCAGGCTTTGCACAACGTGCGTGTTCCAGTTCGTCAGGTTCACGGTCGCAGCATAATTCCCAATGGCGAGGTTGTTGGCGGCGGTGGCCAAACTCATTGTGACATAGTTCGAGGCGCCAGCCGCCAATGTGCCGCTGTTGGCCGAAACGTTGAGCCAGGAGGAAGTGTTGATGAGCGACCAGGTGAGTGGGCTTGCGCCGGAGTTGGTCAGGAAAAAGATTTGCGACGCCGGGCTGAACGGGCCGCTCGCCGGTCCGCTGGCGTTAAAACCGCTTGCCGGCGAAATGCCCAACGGGTCGGGCGGGGCAAGTGCATTGATGAGATTCGTCCCGTTCGGCGTGCCCCAGCCGGTGCAGAGGTCGTAGCCGGGCACGGCGTAGAATTTGGTGGGGCTGTACGGGCTGGTGTTGTTTCCCACGGCGATGTCATGAAAGCAGCCATTGTATTTCTGGCCGCTGCCGATGGCATCCAGGGCCGGGTTGAGAAATCCCACTGTCGGGCGTCCGGCGGCTTTGGCCTGCTGATTGACCAGCGCGGTAAAGCCGGCCCAAAGCGGCGCGGCG